>JAKSJT010000109.1 GCA_024402125.1 Bacteroidales bacterium | reverse complement strand
AACGCCATATGCGAGGAGTACTCTTCGAAGCAGCATAGCAATCTCAGCAGCACCAGCCCCTGTATATGTGTGTGTCTCATCTAGAGCAATCCAACGGAGAGTTCCCTCTTCCTCGTCATCCTTCTTCTCATGGATGAGTCGGCGGTCTTTGTCCCTGAGAAGTATATACTCCAGCATTGTAGGATTCGTAAGAAGAATGTTTGCTGGATGCTGTCGGAGTTCTTCACGTGTTGCAATTACATGAGGATACTTCTCTTCAATAACATTCCCGTCTTCGTCACGGGTAATTCCTCGTATAGCATCGACTTTTCGGAGAACTTTCTTGTAGTTCCTATCGTCTGTTGGAGGCAAACACTGAGGCATGTCTCCATTATATACCGCAAATCTCAGTTCAGTACCCTCAAGCAGTTTTTCCATTCGTGCCTTTTGATCTTCCATCAAGGCGTTTAGTGGATACAGGAAGATTGCCTGTACGGTCTCCGGTTTATAGTGATCAAGGATATCCTGCACAAGAGGAAGCATGAAGCACTCTGTCTTTCCAGAACCGGTGCCCGTAGTAACAACGATGCTCATGTTCTTGCCATCAGAAGATTTCTCCTTAAGGAGAGTCTTCCAGCACTGATACTGATGTTCGTACGGCTTGTAGAACACGTCCGCCGATGGCATAGTCTTGCGCCATAGTGTTCCTAGCATCACCTCAGCTTCAGCTTCATGTTCTGCATAAACGGACTCATAACTATTCATGCACTGCACGAGAGGCATAGCATCCGTAGGGGCAAAAACTTCTGGAATGATGCCCTTAAGTTGCTCCACGTATGCCTCCTGACTTTCATTGCGTGCTTCGCCACACCACATGGCCGAGAGAGTCTTCTCAACGGCATTACGGTTATTGTTATATAAATCCGCAAATCTGAATTTCTGCTTCATATCAGTTATCGTTGTCGTTTACGATTATTGCTTTACTCATCTCACTGAACTTGAACCTGCAGTCATCATAGAGCTTCAAGTACTCTTTCAAGTCACTTATTCCATTTAGTGCGTCTGGATGGTTCATTATAAGCTTGAGTGCTCTAACTGCCACATCATCAATCTTTGGATAGTTGTCAAATCTCCAGTACTTTTCTAGGAACTCCCCAAGGGAATAATCCTCGCGTTCATCAGTAACTTTTGGATTTGATCTAAAGAATGCTAACACAGACTCTTTGAGGTGTTCTTTCTCAGATTCATTAGTGGATGCATTCTCGATTTCTTGTAGCCAAAGATCGCGCGGGAGGAGCATCCAATCAAAATGGAACTCAACGGCAAACCTATAAAGCTGTGCCGTTGTTGTATCATCAAGGTGGTAATTACATTCCTTAATCAGTGGAAGTACAATCTCTCTTATCTGCCCAAGTTCAGAAATGGTTTTAACCATAGGATCAAAAAGGAAATAGTATGTCTTGTGCTCACCAATAGTCTTGAAACACTTCAAAACGTCTATGCTGTCTTTAGTGTCGCTCGAGTTAAAAGAATCGCCATCACCCCAATCATCGTCGCCCCATTCATCGCTTGTATCTGATTTTATATTTGGGCATACATAATGACGAGGTGACGGATTATCTTTCAGGCTTTGAAAGATAATACCGGCCTCATTAATTTCATTAGCGCTTGCTACTCTTACAGGTTCATCCACGTAATTCCAGAAATACAAGTCGTTAGCCCTGTCATCCAACTTTGATATATATATCTTGAGGTAATCAACCGGTATTTCTGGGGTCAGTTTCTCTGCGGATTCACGTCTTGTATATTCTTTCTTAGGATCAAATCCCAATTTGTCAAAAGTAGGGAAGTTGTAGAATACTGTGCTGCTGCTCTTCAGGTTGTACTCCTTTACTCCATTGACAGAGAAGTCTCTCAATGAGAATTGGTCGCAGTTCAGGAGAGGAATCTCAATATCATCTCCCTTACTGCGGTATTCAACAATGTGGCTTTCAGTATCACCAAGTCCCTTTTGTGAGAGTTCTCTAAGTATGATAGGTCTATAAACATCAACAAGAATCTTCTCCTTGTCATTTCCGATCTCTATCTGTTTGGTAGAAGGTTCCTTTTGATCAAATGCCTTGTTGAACTCATCCTGGATATCGTCTACTCCGTCGAGCGAAGTGCAAATCTTCATGTGTTCAAAGTCCCTCCAGATAGGAGCTTGCTCTTTTGACTGAGGCTCAAAAGGAACGTAGTAGACCCTAGGCTTGAATACAAGTCCTTTCACAGTCACTCTCAGTCTGACAACCCCTTGTTCAGGAGCCTCAGTGTTCCAGTCTATGTATTTGCCATTCTTCTGCCATTCGAGTTCATAATCCTTCACCTCGGTTCCTTCTTTCAACTTTCCAGTCTCATAATGACGAACTTCCAGACCACTCCTGCCGAATAGCACAGGTAACAAGTCCTCCTGCATCTCATATTCGTCGTAGTCCGCATCTACATATTTGTAAAGAACAAATACATTGTCTTGATACTTGATTGTCTGCAGATACTTCTTCGTGACGACCTGGTACAAACCATTTCTGTTGAAGAAAGGAGGAAGTATTTCCTTTCCATTAGCATCAGCGATTATTACTTTATCATTGATTGGACACCAGCAATAATCTTCACTGTTCTCATCGCCGTTGCTATAATGGGCATACACGACAGGCAGTTCTTTGAATGGCTCTGTCAAATGATATGCAGAAGAGAATATGACGGCTGTTGCTGCCTGCGAATTTCTTCTGCTGCTAAACTTATTACTGGTCTTAGGCAACGCATAGACCTGCATGTAGTCTAGAACTTCAAAATCCTGTACGACCTTGCCGACGCTAGACACACTGCCATCGGCCTGGGGTATGTCATATTTCATCACCATTTCTACTTTGTCGAAACGGCCTACAGGTACGTCCGTGTATGTATTCTCGTCTATCTTGTTAACCGAAAGGAAACTATGAGTATAGACATCATTGTCGTATTTGAATAGCGGTTCATCATTCTTATCTTCTTTCTTTATGTAACGTCCGCCGTTCTTGAATCTCAGATAGAACTTGATTCTTCCAATATCCTCTGGTTGTTCTATACCCCATTCAGGCATTGTGAGCCTATCATATCCAATATACTGCTTTTTACCGCCACCAATTACCTCTGGCTTCATCTTTACTCTTAGGTGACGAACCATCCTTGCTTTACTGGCGTTGTAAGCAATGATCCATTCAAAATCAAATTTCTCCTTCTTCGCTTCACGGTCAGCCTCAAGGATTCGCTTCAAGAACTGAGGAATTGCAGTGCTTTCATCTACCATATCGCTCTTTGCGAAAGGCATTTCTTTTTCTTTGTCAAGAATACAATCCAGATAATCATAGAGACTGTGCTGGCGGGCGATTGATTCCTGAAAAGCTACGGCTCTGTTACGGTCTTTGAGATCATCCAAGTCTATTTCCTCACCGTGAAAGATCTTGCAGAGCTGCGAAAGGAGCTTGTCGTCGTTCTCATCACGTTTCAATTCTGCTTGTACGGCCAGTCCGCCAAGAACCTGAAGAGATTCCATCCAACGATATGATGTCTTGTCCGGATTCTTGGAAGCGTTATACACGAAGGTGTTGCTGTCAATCTTAGCCAACTGATAGAGTTTCTTCAGTTCCTCCGTATTCAGGGCCAGGACCTTATTGTCATCCATCGTGTCAGCGCCCTTGTAAAAGCGCTTGTACCATTCAGCGAGATACATCACTACAATAACAGCAAAATCCTCGCACAACAGGTGATGATGGTCGCCTGTATGGGAGGAAATACTGCTGCCTATGGCACGTTCGAGAACGTAGAAATCTTCCAGCGAGAGTCTTAGCTGCCAAACATATGGCTTACCTAGATCTATCAACTGTTTTAGCTTCTCTACCTTACCAGGAAGGCATTTGGATAATAATGTATCTTCAGTTGTCATCGTAATTTGCTCTTTAGTTCGTCCAGACTCATGCAGTTGCCTCTACCGCCCATACCATGATGGATCATTCTATGGCAATTGGCGCATAGAGGGACTAAGTCAGTTGTAGCATCCACAGGATGCTCGCCATCAGTTTGGGAGAATGGGAACCTGTGATGGACCTCGATGTATTCGTCTTCAATAGCGTAAGCTCGCTTAAAATCAAAGCCGCAGCATTCACATACTAGTCTACCTCCGTGGAGTTCCTTGAAATGGTCTATACAAGCCTGACGCAGCTCCATATTCCTCTGGCGGTATACTACCTCCTGCGCTTCACCGGCTTCGCCCTCAAGATATATAGTTGATAGTCTCTTCTTGGGGCTTGCTGTTTCAGATGGGGGAGTAGCAGGAAGTGGATTAGTTTTATCCGTCTCACCTGGTACCGGAATGGGAATCGTATTCGAGTTAAGTGCCTTTACAAACAATCTATAATCCCTTAAGACTTCTGTAAAGCGAGGCTCTGAAGCCATATCCTGAGACCTAAGCACAGGATGGGCTTTAATCTTCTTTCTGAACTCCTCAATGTCATTGACATCTTGAATCTCGTAGATAGAACCGTAGTTGGTGCCGAACGACTGATTGAGCATGTCGGGAATAATACTCTCGGCAATATCAAGTGTTTGAGTTACTTCTGACTCATCTCCACCGAAACGTTCCCTAAGATAATCATGGAATGTTTCATGTAACGTATGTCGAATCACTCGTTTTTCCATCAATGTTGTATGTTCCACAATTCCTGTAAATTATGCCCTACACTTGAGATGAAGCACAAACATTATTCTCAATAAAATCTATCTGAGTCTCAGTTAGATGATATTTCTTGTACAATGCTTTATCAATTTCATTAATTGGAAGATTCCAATTAACGTCGCTTGAAGATGTGAAATCTTGAAGCGGAATATATGACCACACTGAAGGCGGATTATCTTGTGTTTTTTTCAAAATTCCGAGGAGACACCTAAGAAATTTAGTCTTTAGGTATGTTGCACAATTCAACGCTTCATTTTCTGTACGGAATTTACCTATGCTGATAAAGGTTGGTGTGGCCGAGTCATCCGGACAACCGATCTCTGTTCGGCTTAATGTCTCTCCAAATTTACCGCTGCCATTTGCCTTTGGGACAAATACTTTATATGAGTCGATGTTATTATCTTCAAGATATCTTGGTGTCAGATATTCTTTTTTTACATACTTCCACGCACGCTTAGTGTTTTCCAATCCCAAAATATGGTAATATTCTGTTGGGTTAGAAACTATATCATCGAACGCATATGGGAGTGCTTCAAAAGTGGATGATTTAAGCTCATATTCTTCGTTTGGTCCAAGCTGAGTTACGCTAGGTCGCTTAATTTGAATAAATGCAAGGCGATCTGCAGGGGAGTTTGGATACTTGGCTAGGAATGTCTCGTTAAACTTTAAATCGGATCGTCCGCCAATAATAATGCTATTCAGATTATTTGAACTATTAGGGTCAAACAAAGCAGCTATTGAGCTTAGCCTCTCATCTGGTATAAAGGTCCCGATAGGTTGATATACTTCATTATGGTTTCTCAACACGATGGCTATACCACCTTTTATATCATTATTTGGAAAGCATTCACTTGAATCAGCCATATACTTTACTACCTTCACATGGCAATCATTCAACATCTTTTCATTCCATTCTGGTGGTGTCAGTCCTGCATTAAACAAGAACCTTGCAGGTGAAATCAAACAATACATATCACCCACAGCCTCTGCGGCTTCATAAAAGTAGTGATAAATCGGTGTGTTTCGGTTATTAACGTCTGAAGAAATCTGGTATGGCGGATTTCCTACTACAGCCTTAAATCTCATATTGTTAATATCTTCATTGTTACTTAATGGAATGGAATTATACACATTCCAAAAACTCTTTCCTTTAACAATGTCTGAAAGGAAAATACTAGGATTAACACGCAATACGTTAATCATATCACATGACAATGCCTTACGTTCATTGAAATAATACGTCTTGCCATCAAATGTTACTCCGTCGTCAGTTGGTTTTATAATATTTGCCGATATAAGTTCATTAACATCAATCTCGTGCTCATAACATCGGACATTCATTCGAATATCAGTACGAAAGCCAGCTAGAGTACGTTTGGTGATACTTACAGCCATCTTTGTCCTACAGACCACGAAAATATTATCTTGGAGAACATCTTTCCATATTTCGAGGTCATTACCTGCCTGATGATAATACTGTTCTGCGTCTTGGCTAGTACCTCTCAGGCCTGTCAAATTATGCTTTCTAAACTCAGGTTCTTTTGCTCCCTTGAACATTGAATAAGCCATGTAGAGAGGATAAAGACCCGTTTTGGAATTTATTTCAAGAATTCGTGCGTTATAGTCATTAAAGATTGACTCAGTGAGATCACCTCTGTTTACAAATCGTGCAGCACTAACACTCTCGCCAAATTCATTCTCTATCGTATAATTACCATCGAATTCCTCATTCAGGAAGCTCCATCCGCCTACGCTCTCACTCATGTGCATGTTAACGACACGCCATGGTGTAAGCACCGTCTCCTTGTCAGGATTATGAAAGTATGAGAAGATTGTGGCAATCTTGTTGATACGGTCTTCTGTATTCAGGTTGTCCGCCTCTTTAACCATCTGGCGAATTCGCTTTGCGGCACCGGTGAAGATTGAACGGTCAAAGCAGTCTTTAAGAATGTTGAAAGTCTCCTTTGTAAAGCCTTTAGGCATAAACTCCTCCCATGACGCATCATCAACAATCTGGTCGCTTGCAAAGTTGTCAATCGTGATTTCTTCTCCTGCGTCGTCGTTGATTTCTGCGCCATAAACCAGGAGAGGAATACGTATTGATACGCCGCGTAAGACAGACATGCGAGCTCGTTTCTCTTTATTTTCTTGTTCCTTCTTAATTTGATCTTCCGGCTTATTGCTATCTCTATCAAACCATTTCTTCCATAAGGAAGGGTTGGAGAAAGATGTCCAACCTCCATCAATAAAACGACTGCTAGAAACATACAGATATGGAAATATCTTCGTTGGGGCATTCATTATTTTATCCCAGCCAGCATCGTCAATGATAGGGAAGCCATTTTCATCTCTTCTATCAGTAATTGACGGACGCGTTGGTGCAGTATCATTGCTTGTAAGATAATACACATACATGATTTGGTCACCGTTACCAGTGCCAATTCCGGTAGTGTTGATATTGATCTTTTCCGGCTTCCACGACGCAGGCATGGAGCCAAGGAGATCATGAACATCACCCAGCGCCTTTTCTTGCTCTGGGGTAAGATTCATGAGTTGCTCTGGATTGTAGAGAGAGTTATCTGCATAACCGCTACGAACTGCGCGCTCAATATATACGTTGCTGAGTTTCTCGAATATTTGATTTGCAGAGAAGTGCTTACCCATTTCACCCTCGTCCATTGAAAGCACAGGGCAAAGTTTGATAAAGGCCTGAAGATGTTCCTCTTCCTCCTTTTGCTTGCGTTTCATTTGCTTTTTTCCTGCACCCATGGCATCGACTGCCATCTTTGCGGTTTCTGCAACCGCTGTAAGCGCACGGTCTGGAGCGAAGTCGAACACATAGCAGTCAGACTTCTGACGACCATTGAGAGTGGCATGAGTCTGAACACGGAAGATTGTCTGCATGTAGTTTGCTGCTGGAGTGTTCTCTGAACCTTTCATGCAGAGTACCGCTGTCCATTCGGGAACACTCACGCCTGTTGTGAGTTTACCACAAGAAAGGGTAATTGTACGCTTCTTTGCTGTAATGTTCTTTTCCTGGTTTCCGCGGATATTATCTTCCACATCTGCCAGTGCACTACCGTCTTTATCTTCAATATTGCCGTCACCTGCAGCGTTTATAATATGGAACATGCTTGGCCTACCAAAAACATTATCCTCGCGAAGAATTTGCTCTAGAGCGGCAGCCTCTTTTACTCCAGGTAATAGCCAGAAGGTATGGCGAAATTTGTCACGAAATTCGTCAGTAGAGAATGGATATTGACTTGTAGTTGACGTGGTACGAAGTTTCTTTACAAAACTACGTACAGCACCTTCATGAATGAATTTGTCAATTTGTATAGAGTCAATTTGAGCCTTAAGTTCTGACTTGCGGACAGGGTTGGTCTCATTATCCATCAGCTTCTGAATGGACTGGCGATCGGCCTCTGTCCATACGCGGAAGAACTCGTGGAATTTGAATACCTCGTTATTCTCAATAGCTTCATCACGTATCATCTTCGGAAGCGTGAATGTGAGAATCTGCATCCGTGGAAGGTCAGCGTATGGATTAGGATCACCAAAATGTTTGTCATCCCATTCCTGCTTGGCCTTTTGTTCCATAACATAGTCCCAGGTGTAAATTTCGCCCTCATCATACTTGTCGAGAAGGTTGAATGGAGTACCGGACAATGAAAGAATACGTGTATTTTCCTTCTTGAGTTTCTCCATAACTCTTACACCCGCCGCAGCTTCAATACCCTCGTGGGCTTCATCCAGATACCCATGCACAACTCGCACACTCTCCACTGCACCTTCGCCATACTCTTCTTCCTCATGCTGGCCATCAACAGCGCCGTCCACTTCACCCAGACAGGCAAATACGGCATGACGCCGCGCAAGAA
>JAKSJT010000108.1 GCA_024402125.1 Bacteroidales bacterium | reverse complement strand
TGAGGCCATCCTTAAGGACTATCAGGATAATCACAGCCTCACAGAGTCAGACACTCTTCCACAGAGAGAGTACGACTATGTATGCAAGGTCCTTGGCATCACCCCAATACAGGCGGTGCTTCTTGCTGCTATTCTGGAGATGTGTGTCAGCTCTGATGCTACCCCAGACAAGATTGCAAAGAATCTTGGCTGCTCAAACATTCATTTCCTTGAATTCAGAAACGAAATCGATGAGCTCACTGACAAAAGATATGTGAGAAGCTCAACAAAGGGCTTCAGAGGACTAAACTACAGAGTTCCGGACAATGTTCTCAAGAGCATCCAGAAAAACCAGAATCCAGACTGCAGTGATATCACAGGTCTTAGCTCTTCTGCTATCATTAGAAAAGTGAACTGCTATTTCAGGGATTTCTGGAGAGGAGATATGGACTATGAGACACTCGACTGTGAGATTAATGACCTTATAAGATACAACGAGGAGAACACATTTGCCATGGAATTCAATCGCCAGAATATCCAGAATTTCCCAAAGTACGAAAGACTTGTATTCATGTACATGATTATGAGATACGTATCTTCCGGTGAGAATCAGTTTGGAATTGAAGATTTCTCCAGAATCCTCAACAGCGACAACGACGACGATCTCTTCAACATTGAGATGGAAGCAGAGATGCTCAAGATTCAGATCCAGGGGCTTGTTGAATTTGCGAATAATGACGGCATTGCTGACAACACCCACCTCTGCTTGACAGACAAGACTATTGAGAACTTCCTCAAAGGAGTTGTCCTCTCTGCACCTAAAAGGCTCTCTGGAGTAACCCTTATCAGTGCTGATTCAATCGCACAGAAGGATATGTTCTACAATCCTGATATCCAGAGCAAGGTTGACTCTCTCTGCAAACTCCTTGCTGAGGACAACTACGAAGGAGTGGTCGGCAGACTCAAGGAGAAGGGTCTCAGATGTGGATTTAACAGTCTCTTCTACGGACCTGCAGGAACCGGCAAGACAGAAACAGTCAACCAGATCAGCAAGGCAACTGGTCGTGACATCTACCTTGTCGATGTATCTGATATCAAAAGCAAATGGGTCGGCGAATCAGAAAAGAACATAAATGCCCTTTTCAGAGAGTACAGAAAGCTCGTCAAGACCTCCAAGATTTGTCCAATTCTTCTTTTCAACGAGGCTGATGCCATCTTCGGAGTAAGAAAGAAAGGCGCAGAAAACGCTGTGGACAAGATGGAGAATTCGATCCAGAACATCATCCTGCAGGAAATGGAGACTCTTGAGGGTATCCTTATCGCCACAACTAACCTTACCAGCAACTTCGACAGTGCTTTCGAGAGAAGATTCATCTACAAGATCAAGTTCGACAAGCCTGATGTGGAGGCCAAGACTAAAATCTGGCTTTCGATGATTGACGATCTCGACTACAAGGAAGCAGAGGCTCTTGCAAAGGAATTCGACTTCTCCGGTGGCCAGATTGAGAACATCTCAAGGAAGATGACTGTAGAATACATCCTGAATGGTCAGAATCCTGATTTCAAGGGAATTAGAGAATTCTGCCTCCAGGAGACTCTTGACGGTCCAAAGAAAATTTCAAAAATCGGTTTTTAATGACAGAAGAAGAGCTTAAGGGACTGATCTCCTCGGCAAAGAAGGAATGGTACTCTCTCTTTGAGACGAAAGTTGATTCTCTGATAATGGAGCTTGAGAAAGTGCATTATCGTCCTGGTATCATTTTGAGATTCAGAACAAATGCAAGTATTCTCAGCCTTAGAAAACACGTATGGATTCATGGCCTTAATGCCCTGGAATGCGAGGATGCTTCAATGGGAAGAGCAATAACGGCAATGGATCTTACAAGTGAATTACTCGCCCAAGGTCTGTCCAGATCAAAATTACGATACGACAAAAAAAAGCATACATACATCCTGGAGCATGGAAGGTACTCAGCAAGCAAGCGAAGATCCGGCGGAATTTCCTTGATGTCCATTGACGAGGCAATTCCATTCAAGGAAGGTGTTCCTGCATCAACCTATGCCACGTTTCTCAAGACATTCGATGCTATAGTGTATGAAAACACAGAATACCTTGATGAGATAAGGAAGCAAAAGAACCGTCTTGATATTGAGCTAAAAAGAAGAAAGCTTATACAGGCTATAGAAACCGCTACCCAGAATGCTATTCAGCAGTAAGCCTCTCCCGAAAGAATATCTCTATATCTTTCGTATTAATGACACTTAAACAAATTGATATATGAGAAATTATCAAGCACTCCTAAACAAGCTATTCGACGATTGGTACAACCCGATTCTTTCTCAGCTCACTGAAGCTTCCAGGAAGATAAGCGAGAATGAATTCCGCTACGTCTTCTGCAGAAGTAAGTACGACGACATGATCAGTGCGAAGTACACATTCGAGAAGTACTCACCGACCGAAGGAACTTTCTGGGACAAGGCCTTCCAACTCATCTGCCCTAGCAATCGTTGCATCAACACTGATGTGAATGTCTACCAACTCGAAAGAGAAATCGAGCACAGGGAGATGCCAGATTTGACAATGTACAAGATCGCAGGATCCAGCGGCAATGCCAGAGCCTATGTATATGTCAGAATGAAAGACTTCACAATCTGGAATGACCCTTGTCACTTTGTTAACATCTCACCGGACACTAACGGATGCCCTCCATTGAAAAAGTATTACCTAAGAGGCAATCTTACAGCGGGAGACGTGATCGACTTCCTGATTGCATATTGCGACTTTGTTCCAAAAGATCTGGAGAAACGTATGAAGGCCCTCGATGATGCCGTCAAAGAACTTGAGCTGGAGTGCAAAAAGGCTGAACTTATTGTCAACATCCAGAAAGCAGTCAAACTTGTTGGAGATTAAATTGAGACAACAGAAAGAAAACCATTCCCTACCACGTATAACAATTGGATCCAATCAAACAAAATATAATCTAAAATAACATGATTAACTACGAATTTCAGAAATACGCAGGCCTAGATAAAGGCATCTCTTCTACTACACTTGATAAATACAGCGCTGCTGTAAACTCTTACATCAACCCTTCAATCATTGAAGAAAGAAAGATGAATGTTGCATCAATGGATGTATTCAGCCGACTTATGATGGACCGCATCATCTTCCTTGGCGTCCCTATCGATGATGACGTTGCCAATATCATTCAGGCTCAGCTTCTCTTCCTTGCTGCTAATGACCCAAAGGCAGACATCACGATGTACATTAACACACCAGGAGGTCAGGTTACATCAGGCCTTGGTATCTATGACACCATGCAGCTCATTGAACCTGAAGTATCTACAGTCTGCACTGGTATGGCTGCTTCAATGGGTTCCGTTCTTCTCTGTGCAGGCGAAAAGGGCAAGAGATATGCTCTTCCTCATTCAAGGACAATGATCCACCAGCCGCTCGGAGGGACAAGAGGACAGGCAAGTGACATCCTCATTGCTGCTAAAGAGATTGAAAAGACCAGAGAGGAACTCTGTAGCCTTATCGCAAGCCACAGTGGCCAAGAGTTCAGCAAGGTTCTCGCCGATATGGACAGAGACTACTGGATGACAGCAGAAGAGGCTCTCAAGTACGGTATGATTGACAATATTCTTACACGAAAGAAATAGTCTCTGACTATTGTGCTCATATGTTGTTTGTGTTGGCCTCGGGGTTATTCCCGAGGTCTTGTTTTCAAGACAAAATGCATTCTAGGGATTTTGTCAATTAGGTATTATCTTTGCAACCGCTTTTGCAAGACATTGTCTTGTAATCACTATTAACAGTTATTTATCATGAGATCACTTCGCCTAGCAAGGGCCTTTGCCTCGGCTATCATACTTTTTGTTTGTTCATTTTCTTCACTCGCTCAGGAGACTCTTTCCTGGTCTGAACTTAGAGCAAGAGTGAATTCAGCCCCTTTCATTGTGATAAGCAAGGAAAACATGACACTGACCCTTGTCGGTGACAACAACCAGCCTATTGCAACATACGGGATAGCTTGCGCTGTGAACTACGGAAACAAGAAAGTAAAGGGTGACCACAAGACACCGGAAGGCGTCTTCAAAATCAATCAGCTTCTAAACGCGAAAGGACTATCTCACGACTTCAAGGATGGCAAGGGTCCTATCAGGAATGCCTATGGTCCTTGGTTCCTTAGACTGGCTGTTCCTGGTTTTAATGATATCGGCATTCATGGAACCCATCTTCCTGAATCCATCGGAACCAGGGCAACAGAGGGTTGCATCCGCCTTAAGAACGAAGATATCCTTGATCTTAAAAGCAGAGTCAATCTGGGCACACCTGTTATCATCCTTCCATCTAAGAAGGATGCAGAGGCTGATGCAAAGATCTAATTAGGTATTTCTTTAGAGGTACTGCTCGAAGAACTTCCAGATTTCCTCACAGGTATCAATATCATCAAGATGCCAGCTATGCTTTCCGTCTACCACTTCGTATAGACGCACCTCACTGCTTCCCTCAACTCCCAGATACTGGTGAAGGATCACCTGTCTTGTTGGCTTGCTTGGATCCAGAAGAGGAAGCTCAGTTACCTTCTCATAAGAGCACCTGTTCATTGTTACGATATTACCGACAGCAAGCGGCACTGCAAGGTATGCTCCCCATCCGAATTCTCCTGTAGGGTCTCCTGTCCACTCAGATGTATGGTCTCCTGTTCCATGAATCTCCATGAATGGGACTGTCTTTGACGGGAGCTTGTTCTCCTCAGGAAGCCATGCCATTGTAAGGCCGGCAACGGAAGCGATAGCCCTGAAGAACTCAGGATGACGCCATGCAAAGATGTAGCACATCTCTCCACCATTAGACATGCCTGAGAGGAATGTCTTCTCTGGTTTGAAGCCATACTCCTTCTGGAGTTTCTTTGTAAGAGCTATTACAAATGCTTCATCATCACTCTTCTGTCCTTCCTGCTTTGGATAACGGACATTCCAGCCCTTCTTTCCAGTAACAGGGGAAGGCCATCCATCTGGGACGACCAGTGCGAATCCATGCTCCTTTGCTTTCTGGGCCATCTCCGGGCGGTAGCCTTCTGCTGTTCCACCATAACCATGTAGCATGATTACAAGAGGTCTGCTCGGAAGAAGATTGTCCGGAATATATAGATAATACTCTCTTTGAAGACCCTGATGTTTCATCGTATGATGGGTAAACTCCTGTGCTGAAAGTGTCAGGAAAGACGCAGCCAGGAAAGACAGCAGAATAAGGATTCGTTTCATGACAAGTTTGTGATTAGTTTGAGTAAATATACAACAATATCATGACATTGTTATATGTCCTGACACAAACAATCTTAGAAAGAACCTCATTACTCTGTGCGAATTAAGACTATATCACACCAAAAAGAATTAATTAATCTAAACTACAATATTAATCATGGCAAACATTTCAGCTAACATTACTGAACTCAAGCAGCTTCTTGAGCTTACACCTGCTTCTCATAACATTATGCTTAGCGGTGCTCACGGTATCGGTAAATCAGAAATCCTTACAGAGTTCTTTGCAGAGAAGGGAATGAAGGTGATTGCTCTGTTCCTTGGACAGATGAGTGACCCTGGTGATTTGATAGGTCTTCCTAACAAGGACGAGGAGACTGGAAAGACTGACTTCATGCCACCTTACTGGTTCCCGGTTGACGGGAAGCCTATCTGCCTGTTCCTTGATGAGCTCAATAGAGCAAGACCTGAAATTCTTCAGACTGTAATGGATCTTTGTCTTAACAGAAAGCTCGCCGGCAAGCTTCTTCCTGAGGGTAGCCGAGTAATCGCCGCTGTCAACTACGGAGACCAGTATCAGCTTACAGACCTTGACCCTGCCCTCGTATCAAGATTCAATATCATCAACTTCAAGCCTACCGTTCAGGAGTGGCTTCTCTGGGCCAACAAGGCTGACGTTGATCCAAGAGTAATTGAATTCATTGAAGAGAACCATATCTGGCTTGACAAGGAGCCTGACGCAAAGGAAGGCGCTGACACAGGTCTTGACAAGACTCCAGACAGAAGAGCTTGGAAAAGAGTATCTGATATCATCAAGGGAAACGAGCATCTGACAAACATCCATACAAAGATCATCTCAAGTATTGTCGGTCCTAAGGCTGCTTCTGCATTCCTTTCAAGCGTATCAGCTAGAAAGATGATCTCCGGAAAGGATGTTCTCTACAACCTTGACAAGGTGTTTGAAAAGCTTAAGTACTATCAGCTCCATGAGATGTCTGTTGTAAATGACGGTATCTTCAGACATCTGGAAACAGAGAATATTGCTGCAAAGGATACTGACAAAGTGAAGAAGAACATCAACGACTACTTCGATTTCCTTGCTAAGAATAAGAAAGAGGCTGCCGCTCACTTTGCTAACCTCTATGTCGGACAGAGCTACCCTAATGCTGTGAAGTTCTTCGCTAAGCAGTGCCCTCTTCTTACCTATGGTCTTATCGCATACGTAAAGTCAATTAAATAGACCCGCTTATGGAGATAGAGAAAAGAATAACAACAATCCTTGAGCACTGGTTCATTCAGGAGCCAGCGCTCTTTCAAGTTCTCTGCTCTCACCAGATGGTGGAGAATCCCAATATTGAGTGTCCTGTCAGATGCGGAAGAAGAAAGGTCGAATACAACCCGTTCATCCTTGAGAACATGACGGATCAGGCCCTTGATGAGGCATTTAGAACTGAAGCTGTCAGAATTCTTCTGAAGCACCCATACGAGAGAAAGCCTGATCAGTGCTGCGACCAGGCTATTGCTATTGGCAGCAATGTCACTGTCAGCGACAACTATGCTTACCATTCTCTCAATATTGAGACCGCAGAAGACTTCGAACTTAAGAAAGGAATGCCATACGAGTGGTACGCAAGAAAGATCCAGGAGATATTGCCACCTTCCTCTGGTGGTGAAGACGGTGAAGGTCACTCTTCAGGAAAGCAAAGCGGCTCTCAAGGTGAAGGCCAAGGTAATGGTGGAGACAATGAGGACAAGAGATCGAAAGCTCAAAGACAGCTTGCAGAGCTGTGGGAAGAGGATGACCTTGCTATCACTGAAATCAATGGCATCATTGATTCTATCAAGGAGTGGGGTTCTGTCGGAGGACAGTTCGCAGAGAAGCTCAAGGCGTCCACTAAGGCTAGTATCAATTGGAGAAACATCTTCTCAGGTTTTAGAGCTAGCATCCTTTCTTCTGACAAGAAGCTCACCAGAATGAAACCAAGCAGACGCTATGGGTTCGATGCCATGGGTTCTACCAGAAAGTTCACAACAAGACTTCTTATAGCTGTAGATGTCAGCGGAAGTATCTCTTCCGAGAGCCTTTCATACTTCTACGGAGTAATCAACAGCGCATTCAAATATGGATTCCACGACATCGATGTGATCCAGTTTGACTGTGGTTGCACTTCAATCCAGAATCTCAAGAATGTAATTAGAGATGTCACTATCATCGGTAGAGGTGGAACATCATTCCAGGAACCTATCGACTTCGCGATAGAGCAAGGCTACGACGGCCTTGTAATTCTTACCGACGGATACGCCCCTGTACCAACAGTTCCAGACAACTGCAGAACAAAGATCCTTTGGGTATGTGAAGACGAGAGTGCTTATAAAGCCCATCACGAGTGGATGGAGAAGCTTGGCAGAGTCTGTACTATTAATCTCAAATAATCGTCTTTACGAATATGGACAATTATACCGACGAAGAATTGCTCTCTGCAGCGAATAAAGGCCTATACTCCTTTTTGGCTCAGAAGTTAAAGACAACAACAGTTACTATTCAGGATTGTCTGGATTACCAGAAAGTACAGATCAAAGGGTTTATCCAAAGTCGCAAACCTCACTATTGGGAAACACTCACAAAAGATGAGAAGAGTCTTGTCAGACAAGAGATTGAAAGACTTAAGGATGTCCTTAGACAAATGGCCGAGACTACTCTTTTAAAAGTCCAGAAGGATAATACCATCCAGAAAATCAACGCAAACTGTACTGAAGCCCTTGTCAAAAGTTTTATGGAAGAACATGACATTACTGTTAAATATATATGGATGCAAAAGTATAGAGCAAAGGTCGCTATACTTCTGAACTATGATAAAATTCTTATTCTTCATATAAAATATAAGAATGCAGCAGCAGATCTTGAACATGTTCCCCAGACAGTTGCAGATGCCAACAGAATGATTGATTTGTTTGGCCGAGATGTAAAGATTTTCTAGAATTCCAATCGTTTGGATTATCATTGGATTTATATTTCAATTGATATACCTTTGAGAAAACAATTCTTAACAAATCTTTATTATGAGCAAGGGTTACAAAATTCTAATCAATCTTAGCATTCTATTCGTTATTCTTCTTACTGGTATGATTTCATGTTGTACAGTGGTTGACAACTCTGAAGTTGGTATCAAGTTCAAGAAGTTCTCCGTTACTGAGCAGGGTACTCTTGTTACAACAACAGTAAGCGGATTCACCTTCTACAACCCTATCACAACATCTGTATATACATACCCAGTATATATTCAGAGAGTAGACTATGCACCTTTCAATGTAACAACTAAGGACGCTGCTGCATTTACGATGGATCCGGTTCTTGCTTATCAGCTCAACAGAGACATGGCAAGCACAGTATTCGCAAAGTA
>JAKSJT010000107.1 GCA_024402125.1 Bacteroidales bacterium | reverse complement strand
CATAGTTCCATATGAACTATTCTAATCCATTGTGGCAGGTTGAGCGAGATCTTGTCAAAGGAGCTCGAAACGCTTTCATACAAGCAGACAACGGTCAGCAGTGTGCAAGCATGTTTGACGAACTCGACAAGTCGAATCCCGACATTCATGAGTACATCAACCGCATTCAGCAAGCGACCGGCAACGACCGCTACTTCTGCATGTTGAACTCTTATACTGCCATCACTCAAAGGAGCGCACCAACGCACCTTTGGCGAGGCAATGTTAAGAGTGACAGTCCTTACTATTGTTTCGATGCCAACCAAATCGATCAGATAGAGCCAGAACGTAAGGTTGTGAGATATTTTCGTAGATAAAAATTCACCCCTAAGAAAAGGTATATCCTTTCTTTCGGGGTGTTTTATTACAAATACCATCCTGATAACTGAAGGTAACATCTATCCTCACCACTTCCATCTCCATCCCACCAGTTTGCCAGTGAAAGACGAATAATGGTACCTGCAGGTATTCTTTCTACACATTCTTGAAATCCGACAAACTTAATACGATGATTACCATACTTATAATAGTGTTTGCCAAAAGAAACACAATGTATTAAATCTCTGTCTGTAATCCAAAATTGTGTACTAAAGCCAGGGATTCTATCACGGTTTATATAGTTCTTTGTGCCCTCAAAGTGAAGACATCCTTCAAACGCATTGCTTATATCTCCAGAAACAAGCCTATTTCCAAGATGATGTGTGTTGATATATTGCTTTATGCCATTTATACCCACATTATTGATTAAAGATATAAATGTTGTATCTTTGTCTTCAATATGTGGACAAGGTCTAACACGCCATGATGTTTGCATATTTACATTCCACCTATCACCAATTTGATATGGGGCATCAGCGGGCAAATTTGCACCTTTGTCATTGTGTAACCTTACCAACTCACCTGAATTTTCATCTATAGCACCAACACAAACACCATTTGCCATTTGTGTTCTTGAAACAACTAAAACAACAGACATATGCTTAAAGGTTTATTACATTTACACTTAATTTATTAGATAAGGCCTTGGCAACTAATGAACGATGACATGCCTCTGCCTTTTCTTCAACACAGAAGAAAACTGGATTCTTGGCATTAAGATCGTTCAATTCGTTTACCAAAATATTCAAATCAAAATTATCAAGTATTTGTTTATTGTACTCATTAACAAATACTTGGCCCAAGTTGGTGCGAAGCTTCTTTGTTTCGTTGTTAAGCTTATCGGCATCTTTTTGCTTTTGTCGAATCTCGTTGGTTGGAGCCAACTCTTTGATATAAATGTACTTTATCCCCAATTCTGCCAGCTTGCTTTGGAGATAGTTGCTATTAACATACTTGTATTGTGAACCACGGACACCTCTTCTTTGTCGTATGTCACAAAATACATCAATATTATTATCTACCAACTTTTGGAAATACGATTCCTCAGTAGAATTATAAACTCCTATTGTAAATATATTAGTCATACTCTTCAACAACTTCTGGTTCTGATTTATAAGCCTTTCTTGATTTAAAATATGGAATTTTGTCATTATCAAAGAAGAGAGAGTGAGGATCCCATGCTCCATTGGTCAACTCTGTAATTATATCTTCTTCTGATTTAATTTTATTCGGTGCAATTATATGATACATTTCGATACTATGCTCCGAAAGTAGTTCGCGACCAATAAGTTTGCTTCTATGACACTGAGAGGGGTCGGATTCACTACACATGATAGCAACCTTATAGCCGCCAGTGTTTGCGTCTATCAAACGTTGAAGTCCCTTTTTAAAGACTGGAACTTCTGCCATTTTCTGATAGTCAAAAAATCCGTTCTCGTCATAGCAATCATCATTCAGAGGACGCCCTCCAATACAATCCCCCATGTAATAATACCTTATATCGGTGTTTTTAAACAATTGTTCAATAGCACCACGATTAAAATGTGGCGCCCATTTTGAAAAAGGACTGCTCCTAACGTCAATAAGAAACTGTATAGAAAATGAATGAAGTTCTTTTATCAGTTCTTCAGCCGTTTTATGACCATGACCTATGGAGTACAATGTAGAGAGCATATTGGAATTTGATATAGTTGGACATTATCTATGCAAAAATAATAATAATTTCTCATATAAACGATATAATCGTTTGAAATCCCTGTTAAATTAAGTTTTTTTATTGATTTTCGTTAATTTTGAAAACTAAAATAGTCATTTTGTGATTGATTTGTACCCATTTTGTATCTTTGATGCGCAATGTTTTGAAATATAGGCAAGAATTCAATTCGCAAGGAATTTTAGTGTTTCAATCTCCCTCATATTGGCAGTACCATTGATGCTTTGAAGTGCATTCTTCTATCTTAAAATATGTTTTATCTCAACAATCTCCCAAATGATAGAAAATGAAAATTTCCGTTCATTTCCATGTTAAGATATATTAAGCAGATATTTTCATTTTAGGGTTTTTGAATTTTTTGTTTCCAGTTTGTTTCTTTTGGTGTTTTTGGGTTTCTGCAAGTATTGATTATCAGCACTTTACAATCATAAAGCAGATTCTCAAGAAGAAGATCATGATGGTCGTTGGTGCCTGTATCTTCCTCATTGCAGCAGCCCAGGCTCTTCCGATGTTCTTCGGCTTCTAAACGGTGACGGCCGATGACTGATGACGGCTATCGTGAGTATCCCATTTTCCGTGGTCTGCAGAGACCGCTGGAATTTATGGGTATTCAGGGAAGGTATATCTACTGGGCGGCAGCTACGGCAGGATCAGCCATCCTCGGTTTCATTCTCGGCTACTGCCTTGTAGGATTCCTGATGGGACTCATCATCCTCGTGATTGCCCTAAGCACCGGTGCAGCACTTATCTTCATCAGACAGCAGAAAGGACTGCACTCCAAGCATTGTGACAAGGGCGTGTTTATCATGGCCCGCACTATGAGGATGTGACAGGAAGCCATTCAGTTTAATTTGTAAAACAATCAAAACAGACCATTCATCATGCTGATGACTTTCTCCACATTGGTGCTACACTAACACAGAAGGTAGGCTTGTCCTGACTATGAAAAGGTCAGATTGTCGAGCCTGCCTTTATTTTTTATCCCTAACATCGGAAACAGTTCATGTAACATTAAACATCACAAATCACCACAGCAATGGAAAATTTCGTAATCATACTCAAAGAGGAACATACAGGTATCTGTATACTCAAACCCAGTATCTCAGTAAAGGTCGCCAACCGCAGGGACGGCACTATCTATGTCGAAATCAAAGGAAGCGATGCCTTGGGTGCATCCGTATTCTTTCATCTAGACTGCGGAGACTTTCAGGGCAGATATATAGAGGACTATGACAAGGATACACAGCAGATGATCCTTGACAGCATCGAGACCAGCATAGCCAAGGATATAGCCCTATATGCAGAAACAGGCTTTACCTATGTAGGAGTTTCGCATGGTGACGCACCATCCGAGTGCTTCATCCTCGAAGACCATAAGGTCAAGTGGAAGAATGACTATCGACGCCTTTTGCAGTACAATCAGAAAAAGACAGTAGAACAAAGATAATCGCAAGTAGATGACATTATACGTAATCCTTTTCTTTATCGCCGTACTCATGGGCATGACCATCTCGGTCACAGCCTTCGGTACCGGTGGCAAGCGCAAGAAGATGTTCCAGGACATCTACTTCAATGTCGCCGAGGACGAAGGTATTGGTATTGCCTGTACAAAGCTGGGACAATACTCAGCCGTGCTCCGCATGAGAAATGCCGTACAGAAATATTCGGCAGACACGGATGCCTATTATGAGTTCACGAGACTCTTCACGGCATTGGCTCATACCCTCGGCGAAGGCTATGCCATACACAAGCAGGATATCTTCGTACGCAAGAGATTCAAAGAGGACGGCACTGGCAGGGAGTTCCTGTCAGAGTCCTACTTCCGCTATTTCAACGACAGACCATATACCGACAGTGAGACCTACCTTATCATCACGCAGGAGAACAGGAAGTCACGCCTGTTCAGCTATGACCCCAAGCTGTGGAAGGAATTCAAGGTCAAGATCCGCAAGGTCTATGACCAGCTTCGTGATGCAGGACTCGAGTCGGAGTTCCTCGATGCACAGGAGATCAAGGATTATGTAGACCGTTTCTTCGCACAGAACTTCACGGACAAGGACTATGCCTTCAGTAATTTCAAGGTCGATGAAGAAGGTATCGGTATGGGAGACCGCAAGACTAGGATATACTCTTTGATCGATGTGGATGTCGCCAATCTTCCCAATGCCATCAGACCCTATACGAATATCGAGGTCAACAACACCTCGATGCCAGTGGATCTTCTATCACATATAGACTCTATACCTGATGCAGAGTGTGTGGTCTATAATCAGATGATCTTCATGCCAAACCAGAAGCGAGAGCTGGCATTGCTTGAGAAGAAGAAAAACCGCAGTGCCTCTCTCGTCAACCCGAACAACATGTTGGCCGTGGAGGACATCAAGAAGATTCAGGATGTCATTGCCAGAGAGAGCAAGCAGCTCGTGTATGTCCATTACAACTTGATTGTGACCGTTCCGGCTCATGCCGATATCCAGAAGTGTACGAACCACCTTGAGAATGCCTTTGGCAGACAGGGTATCCATATCTCCAAGCATGCATACAACCAGCTTGAGCTGTTCGTAGGGTCGTTCCCAGGCAACTGCTATGCGACCAGCGAGGAGTATGACCGCTTCCTGACCTTGTCCGATGCTGCAGCCTGCCTCCTCTACAAGGAGCATATCCAGCACAGCGAGGACACACCGCTCAAGATCTACTATACCGACCGTCAGGGTGTGCCAGTGGCTGTCGACATCACAGGTAAGGAAGGAAAAAGGAAGCTCACTGCCAACAGCAATTTCTTCTGTCTCGGCCCGTCGGGCTCCGGCAAGTCCTTTCACCTCAATTCCGTGGTACGCCAGCTTCATGAGCAGGGCACGGACATCGTCATGGTCGATACAGGAAATTCCTACGAAGGACTGTGCGAGTATCTCGGTGGCAAGTACATCGCCTATACCGATGAAAAGCCAATCTCGATGAATCCCTTCAAGATCACAAAGGAGGAATACAACATCGAGAAGAAAGACTTCCTCAGGAACCTCGTCCTCCTGATATGGAAGGGACAGGAACATGCAGACGGCATCACGGAGATTGAGAAGACGATGCTCGATAAGGTCATTGACGAATACTACGGCAATTTCTTCAGTGGAGAGAACTCCTATACACCACAGCGAGAGGCACAGATCCGTAAGAAGCTGGAGCGAAGCCTCTCTGGCAAGTATGTGGACAAGCCACGTGAGGATATCATGAGGGAGGTAGAAGCCACCTTGGAGAGACTCTCGAAGAAAAGAGGTAACCTGAAGGTGGAATCCCTCTCCTTCAACACCTTCTATGACTTCGCCACTGTGGACATAGAGATCGTATGTACGGAGAACGGCATCAACAGCATCAACTACAATGAGTTCTCGACCATGCTTGAGACCTTCTACACAGGAGGCATCTATGATCGTATCCTGAATGAGGACGTGGACACCACGCTGTTCGACGAGACCTTCATCGTCTTCGAGGTCGATGCTATCAAGGAGAGCCCTAAGCTGTTTCCTATCGTGACGCTCATCATCATGGATGTGTTCATTCAGAAGATGCGTCTGAAGAAGAACCGCAAGGCGCTCATCATCGAGGAGGCATGGAAAGCCATCGCCTCTCCTCTCATGGCCGACTATATCAAGTACCTCTATAAGACCGTCAGAAAGTTCTGGGGTACGGTCGGCGTAGTCACCCAGGAGATACAGGATATCATCTCTTCCCCTATAGTAAAGGAAGCTATCATCAACAATTCCGATGTGATGATGCTGCTCGATCAGAGCAAGTTCAAGGAGCGCTTCGACGACATCAGGAAGGTACTTGGCCTTACGGATGTGGACTGCAAGAAGATCTTCACCATCAACAGACTGCAGAACAAGGAAGGACGTGCCTATTTCAACGAGGTCTTCGTGCGTCGAGGCACGGAGTCCGCTGTCTATGGTGTGGAGGAGCCTCATGAGTGCTATATGACCTACACCACGGAACGAATAGAGAAGGATGCCTTGAAGCTGTATAAGAAGGAACTGGGATGCGGTATACAGGAAGCCCTGTTGCAGTACTGCCAGGACTGGGATCGCAGTGGTATCAGTGGCACGCTCCAGTTTGCCCAGAAGGTCAACGAGACAGGCAAGGTGCTTCATCTGCCAAAGCCGAAGACATGGAATGACTCACCCTATATCAATCAGTGAAACTATAATGACAATGAACAGAATACTGACCATGGTAGCCCTTATGCTGGTTGGCATCGCACGGATGTCAGCCCAGTATTACAGTGTCAACATAGACTATAAGACCGTGGCCGCCATGACAGAGTCTTATGCTACCGAGGCAGTGGCGGAGGCATACTACAGTCAGCAGATTGAGGATATCCTGAAGAAATACAGCAACGCAGAGGTGGCCGTGGCAGGCATCTTCTCCTCCAAATACCTCGATCGCAAGGCACTCACCAACATGGGTATTTGGGTGTCTCCCGATGAGAACTACTACTATAGACGTATCTACAGGCAGGTGTCCTCGAATATCATGCCTAAGATATGGACGGTCAGCGGACAGCTCATCCATTCCCCACAGAATGCCCTGTACTGGGGAAGCTATCTCGGAAAGATATGTGCAGAGACGAAAGCCCTCTGCCAACAGTTTGAGAGTGTGGTGACCAACGGTCGCCTCTCTTTCAGCGATGTTGCTTTCCTTGAGATGAATCCGGAGTTTGCAGCCTTGTTCGATGTTGTCAGCAACGGCGGACATGACTGGCGAACTGTACTTGACGGATTCGGAAGTCTCGGCGGCAGCTTTACCAAGGAGAATCTGAAGAATGATATCAATACCCTCTATCAGACGGGGGTGTCGATAGCCCAGACTGGAGGGACGAATATGGCCGGTTCCATTATGGGCGGATCATCCTTCCATGGTACATTCCTCGATAAGGCTGCTGCTGTATATGACATTGCTGGCAATGCCTATGGCATGTTCGGTTCACTCCGTAACAACACCAAGGAAACCCTCATGGAGCTAATGGGTGGTCAGGCCAATGTGTCAAGACTGTGGAAACTGTCGGGCTATAACATCTCTGGATGGGGTACTGACTATGCACGTGAAGCCATAGGCCAGTACTATACCCAGCGATGGTATATCTATAAAAGGGATTCCGGCAGTGAGGTCCTCTGTGACTATGTACCGCCTTTTGACGATAATGCCATACTCAAAGGGAATCACTGGTATCGTATCGACACCAAGGATCCCAACTTCTATCCCAGCTCATCGCAGATAGAAGCTATACGTCAGAACTCCGAGAGCCATGCCGGATGGTCACGCTCCCGTGTCAGCCAGCTCAACAGCCAGTCTGTTGACGGCTCCGTATACAATATAGATGAGTGGCTCTATACCTATACCATCAGCAAGGGAGGCAAGCAGACCAAGAAAGCCTATGCCTACAATATCTATGTCACACGTTCATGGAACCGTACGGAAGAGGTCTATGAGACTTTCTTCGATTCGTATACCATGGATATGACAACCTTCCAGAAACAGCTGCAGGTCAGATGTGATGAGCTCAACAGCAATGAGGAAGGAACACGGTATTATATCGGCAGTGACAGTAAACAATACTATCAGACTACCGATGCCGCTAAGATGAAAGGCTGTGAGTTGGTCATCATCTCCGTTACCTGTAACGAGGATGTCAAGCTCGGTGAGGGTAACACCCAGTATAAGTGCTCCTCATGCGGAAGCTCACTCAATGACCACACTAGGCAATGTGTGATGCAGACAACGCTGAGCGATGCCGGCATTCTCGATATGTCAGGACTCGAGCACGAGGAACATGAGGTACGCAATCAGATCGACGATGTCAACAGTCAGATCTCAGACCTCCAGGCAGAGAACGAGGCTATCATCAGGGAACTGTCTACCGCTGGCATTGAGGAACAGACTGTCCTGCGGCAGAGATACAATGCAAACAACTCAAGGATAGACGCTCTGAAGGCTCAGCTCGGCACGCTCAACACAAGACTCTCGGAGATCCTACAGGCTAAGGACGAGGCACGCGAAGGTGAGGATGTGCAGACGGATGACTACTACCGCATCCCTGCCATCATGAAAGACGTAGAAACCCTATATAACCTTACCTGGACTGATGAAGGTCATTGGGAAGGATGGGATTTCGTACGCACGGCCAAAATGGCTGATGTGGGTGGCGAGGTGAAGTTCGTGGCAAGCGTGTCACTCGTACGCAAGCCTAAGTATTTTCTCGGCATTAAGATCCATCGTGCCATCATCGGTATATCATGGAAGCTGTCAGCCCATTATACCAATACGCAGGTGGTGGACATGATTGAGCTCGATCCAAGTATGGATGATGCTGAGAAGGCACAGCTCGTCAACGACCGTCTCTCTGAGGTGGCGCGTGACTACCCAGGTTGTCAGGTATCCCATGAGTATATCAAGAGTGAGGGCGTGGAAGAGGACGATACTGAGGATGTATACCATCTGCTGTGGTCATCAGACCGTCTGGAGATAGCCCGTGAGATTGATGCACGTCTGACGAAGATCTTTGCCGATCTCGTATCCTTGGAGAAGATGATGAACTACAAGCTTCGTTGGATCGATGTGTGGAA
>JAKSJT010000106.1 GCA_024402125.1 Bacteroidales bacterium | reverse complement strand
AACAAGATTAAGATCAACGCACTCAGAGTATACGCATCAATGGATGACTTCATTGTATTCACTCCTTACGACGGATTCGATCCAGAAGCATCTTCTGCATCAATCAGCGTTCAGCAGGCAGGTATCGATGCTGGTTCATTCCCATCATCAAAGAAGGTCGTATTCGGTCTTAATGTTACATTCTAAATCGGCGAATTCATATGAAAAAAATAATACTTTCTTTAAGTCTTATTTCAGTACTTTTTGCGTCAGCATCTTGCGTTGGACAGCTTGACATAACACAGCATGGTGTGACAGGTACTGATGACTATTATAAGACAGATGTTGAGGCTAGAGAGGCTATTGCCCCTGTGTACTACCAGTGGACAACAATGTATGCAGGCATCACATTCTTCTATTTGACAAACTTCCCATCTGATGATATGTATGCAGGTGGTAAGGCTAGAGGTGCGAATACTGCAATCGAAGGATTGTCAGACTTTACATTTGATGAGAGTAATTCACATATCCTTAACGGATTCACATACTTCTATCAGATGATCTATAGATGTAATGCAATCCTTGACAATATCCAGAACCCTGATACAGCAGTAAAGAAGCAGGTAGTTGCTGAGGCTCGTTTCTTCAGAGCTTGGTCTTACTTCTATCTTACAGCTCTTTGGGGAACTCCACCTATCGCTGACCATGTTCTTGCACCATCTGAGTACCTCCAGCCAAACGCATCACAGGCAGATCTTTATGCACTTATGGAGTCTGACCTCAAGGCTGCTATTGAGTCCGGAGCTCTTGCTGAGAAGGCAAACAAGAATTCAGTAGTTGTCACTATTACAAAGCAGGCAGCTCAGGCAATGCTCGGTAAGGTATATGTATGGCAGAAGAAGTGGGGCGATGCTGCATCAATCCTTGATGCTGTGATCTTATCAGACAAGTATGCTCTTTACCAGGGTGACTACGGTGACCTTCTTTCATCTCCTAAGACAGACTTCTGCTGTGAGAACCTCCTTGAGGCTAACATCATCAGAGATGACAGCAACCGTATTACAGGTATGTTCTCTGTAAGTATGGGTTGGAGAGGTGAGCTCTTCACATGGAACGGATGTGACCTTGATGTTGAGACAGCAGGCTTCGGTCAGGGTAACCCTACAAAGGAACTCTACGATGCATTCGTGGCTCGCGAGGGTGTTGACGGATACCGTCTTAATAGAACTCTCCTTACATACGACCAGCTTAAGGAGCATAACGTTGCACTTAAGACAGGTCAGACATTCGAGCAGAATGCAGGTATCTTCGCATACAAACTCCGCTACTCTAAGGAAAGTGAGAATGGTACTCTCTACACAACTCACACGAACCCTAGATACATGCGTTATGCTGAAGTGCTTCTTCTTGCAGCAGAGGCTCATCTTATGGGAGGTGATCCAAACAAGGCTAAAGATTATGTAAATCAGATCCGTACAAGAGCACAGCTTCCTTCTCTAACGGCTGTAACAATGGACGACATCAAAATCGAGAAGAGACTTGAACTTTGCTTCGAGAACGTTCGTTACATGGATCTCCAGAGATGGGGTGATGCAGCAACAGTTCTTGCAAACAAGGGTAGAGAGATTCCAGCACTTAAGTCTGACGGAACAGTCAATATGAAGGCTTACACCTATACATACGGTGGTTACCAGAAGAACAAGCATGAGTATTATCCATTCCCTACAAAGGAAATGAATGTGAATACTAAGCTTGAGCAGAATCCGGGCTGGGGCGAAAAATAACAACAATTGAGTATGAATAAAAAAGCGATTGCTCTTCCATTGCTTGCTTTAGGCGGCGTTGCAATGGCACAGAATGATCCGCAGCATCCTAATGTCGTCTTCGTCCTCGCAGACGACATGGGATTCTCCGGAATACACTGCTACGGTGGTGACGGTATCCAGAGTCCGAACATTGACTACCTTGCGGAGAACGGTATCGTCTGCACAAACTTCCGTGCGACCCCTCTCTCATCTCCTACAAGAGTCAGCATCATGACAGGCTGCTACCAGCAGAGGGCAGGTCTTAACCATATCTTCTCTGAGGTTGACCCTATGGACGGCCTCGACCCTGAGACACATCCTACATTTGCTAAGCTTCTTCAGGAGGCTGGTTATAGAACTGGTCTTATGGGTAAGTGGCATATGGGTCAGGATATCAAGTATAATCCTCTCAATCACGGATGGGACGTATGGCATGGATATACAATGGGCAACATTGACTTCCATTCTCATTACAATACCCAGCACAAGAGTGACTGGTGGGGCGGAAAAGAACTGAAGGACGAGCCGGGCTATGTAACTTATCTTATCAATAAGTACTCAGTTCAATTCATCCGCGAATCAGTAGAGATGAACAAACCATTCTTCCTCTTCGTGTCTGAGAACGCAGTTCATGTACCTATGCAGGGACCTAATGATCCTGTACTTAGAGATGAGAATGTATGTCCTTACCGTAATGACCAGGATATGACTGATAAGGAGTACAGAAGAGTATACCAGGATATGGTTCAGGCTGTTGATGACGGAGTAGGCCAGATCTACAGAACTCTTGAGGAACTCGGTGTCCTCGAAAATACGCTTATCATTTACACTTCTGACAATGGTGGTGAGCAGGTTGCAGCTGACAAGTACCCAGGAAACAACGGATACTTCCGTGGTGCAAAGGGTGGCCCATATGAGGGCGGTTGCAGAGTTCCAGCAATCTTCTACTATCCAAAGGAGTGGGGTCACAGAATGACTATGGAGCCAATGATTAGTGCTGACTATATGCCAACTTTCCTTGAGTTCTGCGGTGTTAAGAATCCTAGAAAGGTTGACGGAGTATCTCTTATGAACACTCTCAGAACAGCTCAGCCACTTCCTCAGAGAAAACTCTATTCTGCAATTACAGGCTTCCAGAGCGTAGTTGACGGTGACTGGAAACTTATTCAGAAGGAGAACTCTGTAGAACTCTATAACCTCTTTACAGACAGAAACGAAGAGCATGACCTCTCAGAGATGTATCCTGATAAGGTTAAGTCTATGGTCAAGGATGTGGAGTCATGGTGGGAAGACTGTACAAAGGGCACTAGACTTGAGGGAAAGACAACATATAACTCAGGTTGGATGATCGATTACAGAGCTCAGCTCCAACAGATGCAGGAGAGGATCGCAAAGGATACTGAAACTGCAAAGAAGAACAAGAAATAAAGGTATTATTGGAAATAATAAATTGCCCATAATGGACAATAAATTATTGAAACTTGCATTTGCGACTATGCCGTTTGCTCCTGTAGTTTGTCAGGGGCAGACGGCCTCGTCGCCTAATGTGATTATCATCCTTGCTGATGATATGGGGTATGCTGGAGTCACATGCTTCGGAGGAGAAAACCTCACAACTCCAAATATTGACGCCCTTTACGCTCAAGGACTTGCGTGTACTAATTTCCATGCAGCTCCTGTGAGCTCTGCAACAAGAGTTCAGCTACTTACTGGTTGCTATCAGCAGAAGGTAGGACTGAACGGAGTGTGCTCAGCTGTTGGCAAGAAAGATGGTCTGTGCCCTCAAACCAACCCTGCTTTTGTCAAGCAGCTTCAGGCTGCTGGATATGCTACAGGTATTTACGGAAAGTGGCACCTTGGTCTAGACGAGAGTCTCAATCCAGTTGAGCATGGCTTTGATGACTTCAGGGGGTTCCTTATCGGTAACATCGACCTTGTATCACATAGAGACAGGTTCAACAAACTTGACTGGATGCACAACAAACTGTCTGAAGATGAACCTGGTAAATATGCCACTTATCTGATTAATGACCACTCTGTTGATTTCATACATCAGAATGCGGATAAGCCATTCTTCCTGTTTGTCTCACACGGAGCAATCCATGTTCCTATGGTAGGACCAAACGACCCTACAACTAGAGACGGAAAGGACATCTGTTCATATCGAAACGACACAGATATGCCAGTGCCGGAATACCAGAGAGTGTATAGGGAGATGGTTAAGAGTATCGATGACGGAGTAGGCCAGATCATGCAGGCTCTTAAGGAGGAGAACCTCCTTGAGAATGCCCTTGTGATATTCATGTCGGACAATGGCGCAGAGCAGATTGCAACTGAAAAGTATCCGGGCGCTAATGGCGCGTTCCGCAGCTGGAAGGGTACGACATTCGAAGGTGGAACAAGAGTCCCTGCCATCTTCTCAATGCCTGGTACAGTGAAACCAGGGGTAAATAATGATCTGATGAGCACAATGGACATCATGCCAACAATATTACAGATGTGTGGTATTGATTATAAGACTGACTCCATTGACGGTAAGTCACTTCTTCAGACCCTGAAAAAGGGCAAAAAGGTATCAGATAGAAAATTGTTCAGTGCAAACATGAGTTACACATCCCTTATTGATGGAAAGTGGAAGCTAGTATGGTCACCGGATGGAACATTCCTATTTGATATTAAGAAGGATCCGAAGGAAACAACAGATCTTTCGCAGAAATACACCAAAAAAGCATCTGCGATGAAAGATGAAATCCTCTCATGGTGGAATGATTGTGCAAAAGGTAACCGTCTCGAAGGAACATCACCGGTTCCTGAAAAACCGGTAGGCAATCTTGCACAATTGCTTAAGTATGAATAATTAGAAATTTGGTATTTGTTCAAAATTTAAAAACGTCCATTTTGTTGGTATACATGAACAAGAGTGACATATAATTGGATTTTTGGGCAAAATAAATGATAACAATCTTAAGATATTTGCTATTGCCACTACAGATATTTTTTTAGGTGGTTCGATTATCATAAGCAATTATCGAAAGAGAATGTTTAAAAACAAAACTAGTTCTTACTATGACCAATCTTAAACCAATTTTTGCTGTTTCAGCATTTGCTCTCACCGGAATTTCTCTAGGTGCGCAGATGCCTGGGTCTCAGGCTCAGCCAGCAGCTAATGGTAATCAGCGCAATGTCCTTTTCATTGCATCAGATGACCTTTGTTCAGCAATGAACGCATTCGGCGATCCTAGGGTCAAGACTCCAAACCTTGACAGACTTGCTGAAAAAGGAGTAATATTTAATAGAGCATACAATCAGTCTCCACTTTCAGGACCAAGCCGAGCATCTATCATGACCGGTATGCGCCCTGACAAGACAGGAGTACATGACCTTTACGGAAAGTTCCGCTATGCAGATCCAACATGCCAGACTCTTCCTGAATTATTCAAAAACAATGGATATTACACTGCAAGGGTAGGAAAGATTTTCCATGCAGGAGTTCCTAGTGATATCGGACAGCCTGGATCTGATGACCCTCAGTCATGGACTATCGCATATAATCCAATCGGAAAGGATAAAACTGACGAGTACATGCTTCACGGAAATACAACTCCTGGAACATGGCTTGCTCTCGATTGTGAGGATGATGAAATGACAGATGCTATCTCAGCAAATGTCGCAATCAGCCTTCTCCGTTCCCGTTACCAGAATGTAGGTAGTGCATATGGTGGACCAGCACGTAAAGATGCACCAGCTAGAAGAAGTACTCAGCCATTCTTTATGGCAGTAGGATTCTACCGTCCTCATGTACCATACATTGCTCCTCAAAAGTACTTCGACATGTATCCGGAAGTAACTATCCCTGAGAACTTCGAGCAGGAGTGGCTCACAAAGCCAGATCTCGCTAGAAATGTAGGCACATGGAATGGTGGAGCATCAGAAGAGGACTGTCTCAATGCAGTTAGAGCTTACTATGCGTCAATTACATTTGTTGACGCACAGATTGGCAAACTAATCGACGCACTCGAGGAGTTCGATCTTATGGACAATACAATCATCGTATTTTGGAGTGACCATGGTTACATGCTTGGAGATCATGGTATGTGGCAGAAGCAGAATCTCTTTGAGAGAACAGCACATCAGCCTCTCTTTATCTATGCTCCAGGTATCACAAAGGGTGAGCAGACAGATGGTATTGTAGAGTGTATTGACATCTATCCTACAGTATGTGAACTTGCAGATATCAAGGCTCCATCAAATATCGACGGAAAGAGTCTTGTGCCACTTCTTAAGAATGTAAATGCAGAGTGGAACTATCCTGCATTCACACAACAGGCAAGAACGCTCATTGACCCTAACGCTCCATCTAACCCATTCATTACAAGAGGCGTTAGATTCATGTTCAACCCATCAATTGATGACAAGAACACAACTGTATTCGGTAGATCTGTACGTGTAGACAGATACCGTTATACTGAGTGGGGAGAGGGAACAGAAGGTGTTGAACTCTATGATTATGTAAATGATCCAGAGGAACACGTTAACCTTGCAGTTAAACCAGACAAGAAGACAAAGAAGCTCATTGAAGAGCTATCAGCACTTCTTAGATCCAGCTACGATGTAGAGGAGATCACAAAGACACAGCAGACAATTAAGAAGAACAGAGAAGCTGCTAATCAGGCTCTTGAACCACTTCACCCTGCTGTTACTTATTAATAAGACTCTGTGTTATCTAGAATATAGTCATTCTTTTGTAATTGAGTAATGTTTATTCAATTATGTGGATGATGGTTTGGTAATTATCTTTATTCCGGATAAGTCGGGATGATTTATCCGGATTGTTTCTAAAAGACTTATACTGATTAATTATAATTAGGTAACTGTATGAAAAGGTTTTCAATACTAGCAACTTGTTCTCTAATAATATCTGTGGTTTTGTCTTCATGTGGAGGGAACTCTCTTCCTATCGTGAAGGACGGAGAAACAGGTTATATGGTGACATTTGGTGAGTGCGGTCACGGATCAATCTCTGTTAAACCAGCACTTCCAGAGGAAGGTGCTATTCTTCCAGAAGGAACAGTACTGAAAGTTAAAGCAAAAGCTGATCCAGGATATGTCTTTGAGTCAGGATATAGGGCGAAAATTAGCCGTATTGGTAATTTTGTCAGTAGTGCCTATACAGAGTATCCGACCAAGGAGTTTACAATTACGGTTGATGCTGAAATGGCAATAGGTGCTTCATTTGTTGAAGAGTCAAGGGTTAAGGGTATCGATGTTATCAATAACATAGTTTTCGCAAAACCAGGTGTGAAGACTCTCAAGTATGATGTCTACAAGCCAAGTGGAGCTAAGAATTTGCCAGGAATTGTTGTTGTACATGGTGGCGGTTGGACTTCCAATGACGAGGATGTCATGAGAGGCTATGCTAGAAGGTTAACAGATGGTGGTAAGTATGTGACTTTTAGCATTGACTACAGATGGCTTGGAACTGGCGACGGTGACGAGACTCCAAATACAATGAACAATCTTATCGAGGATGTCTTTGGTGCAATCCTTCATATTCAGGAGCATGCAGCTGAGTATGGCCTTGATCCAAACAGACTTGGTGTTACAGGTGTGAGCGCAGGTGGTCATCTTAGTGCATGTGCTGCAACTCTTATTGAAAGAGTCGGAAACGCTGGCTTTGGGAAGACTCCAGGTGTATATCAGTTCATTCCAACATATCTTCCTGCTGGAATGGATGCAGACAAGGCTAGAGAGTGTCTCAAGGCAATTAAGGCAGCAGCACCTAGCTGTGGAGTGTTTGCTCAGGATGGCTTAGGAAAATATGTGGAGGATTTAAGCCCTGAAGCTCAGGAAGCTGTTTTTCCTATTTGCAATATACCAGATGTAAACGAGAGAACCATTCCTCATTTCATTAACAGAGGAACAGAGGATAAACTTATTTCAGACCAGTCAAACCAAGAGTATCAGGATGCTCTTGTCGCAAAGGGCCAGGAGTCTCAATATTATCTAGTAGAGGGAGCCAATCACGCATTCTTTGCATGGAAACCTGATCAGAAAACAAAGGATATATTTGATAAGTTTGGTCTTCCATGTGCTGAGGACATGCTTGTGTTCTTTGATAAATACCTTCAGAAGTAATACATAAATTATTATGAACGATAATAAAACAAAATTCGGATATGTTCTTATGCTTGGAGTAGGAGCAGCTGGAGCAGTTGCGCCTCAGGTTGCAAATGCACAGAGTAAGGATCCATCAAGACCAAACATCTTATGTGTTGTATGTGAGGATATCTCTCCATACCTTGGATGCTACGGTGATGCAGTTGCAAAGACTCCAAATCTTGATAACTTCGCTAAAGAAGCCATCCGATATACAAACATGCATACTCCTAACGGAGTTAGCTCACCTAGCCGTTTTGCGCTCATTACAGGTTGCTATCCATCTGCGCATGGAGCAAACTACATGAGAGCCTCATACTACAATTATGATGTGTGTCTCCCTGAAAACATGAGAGCATACACAGAGTATATGAGAGCAGCAGGATACTATGTGACAAACAACAGCAAGACTGACTACCAGATCAGTACAATTGAGTCGCATTGGGATGAAAATGGTAACAAGGCAACATGGAAGCATTGCCCAGAAGGTCAACCATTCTTCTCTATTTTCAACATCAATACAACTCATGAAGGACAGCTTTGGAGTAGAAAAGAACCATTTGAGGTTCAGCCTGAGGATATTGATATGAGTAAATTCCCATATCTTCCAGATGTCGCTGAAACAAGAAATGACCTTGCCAGAATGTACACTAACATTGCAATCATGGATAGAGAGTCTCAGGCATTCTTTGACGAAATCAAGGAAGCAGGCCTTGAGGACAACACTATCATCATCTGGTACTCAGATAACGGTGGTCCAATCCCTAGAGGAAAGAGATCTATCTACAACACAGGAACAAACGTTCCATTCATGGTTAAGTT
>JAKSJT010000105.1 GCA_024402125.1 Bacteroidales bacterium | reverse complement strand
CCAGGTCGATATATGGTATATACTATATAGTGCTCAGAATTGGGAATTCTTTAGTAAAATTAGTTTTTTTAGACATACCTTGGCGTCATCAAATATTTGAGACACAGAAAATTCATTTCCTAAAAGAACAATTAATGACAAAAAGACTCTGGGCAAAAGCAATCGTAACGATTCTCGCCCTATCTACTTCAATTACATTATGTACATCTTGTACTGAACAATCCTTTGACGAAAGTCTCAGTCCAAGCTATTCCGAATCATCCAAAATGAAGAAAAAAGCAATTCAAACATCAATCGGCGTTTCTGCTATATTTCTGGAACTTATGTTCTATTTCTTTATCATCCGTACAAAAAAGAGTAAAGATAAAGCAACGTCTAATGAGTTCGACGCAATTCCAGAAAAGCTGCTGAGCTATAAGACAAGAGAGCCAAAAGACATCGATGAGGTCAACTTCGTCGAGAACGCAGATAATTTTGTGGACTCTGATTGTATTAAACCAAGTTCTGACAACTATCAGAACAAATTCTACATCGCCATATCCACCAATTACCAAGACCCGGACTTTGATGTCAAGGCCTTATGTCTTGAAATGGGAATAAGCAGGACCAAGTGTTACTCGGATGTATTTGCAATGTACAAGAAAACACCCAAGGATCTGATCAATGATTATCGTCTGACACAAGGCCTGATTCTTCTTAAAGGAAGTAATCTCGCAATCGGTGAAATCAGTTCCGAAATAGGTTTCAAGTCCCATAGAGGGTTCACAAAGGGATTCAAAAGAAAGTTCGGCTATGCTCCAAGTCAGATAGTCCCTTTTTATCATAACTAACTGCTTTATATTATGAAACTTCTTAAAACACTTCTAACGGTTTGTCTTGTTCTATTATCAATCAATATGGCATTCGCTTCTTCCGTTGACATTAGACCAGGAGAACCAGGATCGTCAAGTTCCAAAAAGGCAACAATAGTCACATCCTACCAGTCCAATAAAATGGCAAAGGATTCCGTGATAGTAATACTGCAAAATCAAGGTTATAAGCTAACCTCCTGCAGAAAAACAAAGATAAAAGGCTACAAACCTGTCTCTTCCACATCCCCTAAGTGTCACTGCGATGAATCAGATTCCTGCAACTCTGGAGAATTAAGAAAAAGTCAATGCCGCTGCCAGACAAAAAAGAATCTCTTCTCAATATTTAGTTCAAATAGTCAGAAGACTCCTACAATATGTGCAGAGATACATTCATCCAGAAAACAGATAACAATAACACTTTCATCCAAACTCAGATCTAGACGGATTGAGCCTCCAACTGATATTGAATCCATATCAATGAATCTGACACCCAAAGAGATTACTCTCCATTAATTTAGTTTTCACAAAAATTGATTTGGTCAATAAGTTTTTTTTATAACTTAGTATCGTTCAATTAGGTACAAGCCTCCTCATAATGAGTACAGACCTCCTATTCTACAATTAATAACTATTTATATTGAACTATGCCAATGAAACGTTCCCTTCTTTTAGCTTTATGCATACTAGGTTTACTGAATCTAGTAAGCTGTAATGTCTTTGCTCAGAATAGCAAGGACAAGGAATTCAACGACTCTAAGGTCATAACAGTTAAGGGTAGTTCATATAACTATTCAGTCGATAGATATGCTACAAGCATACACGATGTTTCTGACTTCCGTACAACGGTTGAAATCCCAACTCCTGAAACATTGAAAACAGCGATTGACGTTCCTTCTTTTAAACCTAGGATTCCAGGACACGTCCAGTTCTGTGTCTCTAAACTAGACATAGAAAAGGAACTGGTTCCAGATATAATTGCTTGTTTCTCAAAAAAGGAAAGGCAGATTCTTAAGGAAGAGTTAGCCACAATTAAGTTCGAGAATGTAGTTGTCGATGATGAAGGAAAGATTCTGGAGCTAGAAATGTATCTTTACAAGAAAGACTCAAAACAAAGTAGAACTCCTATCACCTCTATTGATCCAGAGCATATGATCAAGGCTCTTCAGCTAGTGAAGGAAAGACTAACATTTGAGGATGGCGGAAGAATGAAGCTTCTCCAGCTCCCATACATGTATCCTTTTGACTGGTATTTATCATTCAATGCGGACAATACTATCGAGGTTGAATGCGTCCACTTCATCCGTTCAATGGAAAGACTAAAGCAAAATGGCTTCACTATTGAGGAGTGGATTGAAGACTTGAAGGAACTCCTAAAGAACCCACCGGCTAAGAGGGAAATTCCAGAGGGAGAAGAGTGGTTTCCATATTTAGGATAATCCTTCCTGGAATCACCAAATAATTCATACAAAAGAGATAAGTAAGTATACGATAAGCGTTTCGTATACTTATTTATTTTATTGTACCTTTGTAGCCCAATTTTAAGCAGTGGAGAAAATCAAAAAGAAAGACCTTCTGCTCGAAAAGATTCGAACAGACCAGAAGATGACAATCCGTGAGCAGATTCTGCTTACGATATATCTCAGTATCCCTGCTATTCTGGCCCAGTTGTCTTCCGTATTGATGTCCTACATTGACACATCAATGGTCGGTAGTCTCGGTGCAACTCCTTCAGCATCAGTTGGACTTATTTCAACCAGCACATGGATTTTCGGAGGATTCACAATGGCAGCAACATCGGGTTTCTCCGTTCAGGTTGCCCATCTTATTGGAGCAAACGATTTTGCGAAGGCAAGAGGTGTGCTCCGTAAAGCGATTCTTTCCCTTCTTATCTTCAGTGCAGTCCTCACCACTATCGGAATATCCATAAGCGGAGGACTTCCTCACTGGCTTGGAGGAGGAGATGATATCTGCCCTGACTCAAGTGCATATTTCCTTATCTATGCGTCATTCCTTCCTTTTGTTCAGATGAGTTATCTGGGAGGTTCCATGCTTCAGGCTAGCGGAAACATGAAAGTTCCAAGTATCCTTAACATCCTCATGTGCTGTATGGATGTAGTCTTCAACTACATTTTCATATTCAAGTGTGACATGGGAGTAAAGGGTGCTGCACTTGGAACAGGTGTGGCTGAGCTTATAACAGCGAGCCTAATGCTGTACTTCCTTCTAATCAAGTCTAAGGATCTTAATCTTCTTCAGGACAAGGGATCATTCCTTCCAGATAAGGAATGTCTCAAGACTGCCCTCGGAATTTCAGGACCTATGTGGCTTCAGAACTTGATTATGCACGGAGCACAGATAATGAGCACAATTATTGTAGCACCATTAGGTAACATAGCAATTGCAGCTAACTCATTTGCTATCACCGCTGAAAGTTTCTGCTACATGCCGGGATATGGCATCGAAGTCGCTACCACTACTCTAGTTGGACAGAGCCTTGGAGCCAGTAGAAGAAGACTTGCAAAGCAGTTCTCCAGAATCAGCATAAGCATGGGAGCAATAGTGATGTCCGCTCTAGCAGTAGTGATGTACTTGACCGCTCCGCTTCTTATGGGACTTCTAAGCAATGATCCTGATGTCATTGCTCTTGGAGCAAGATGTCTTCACATTGAAGCATTCGCTGAGACAATGTACGGAGTATCAATGGTAGCATATGGAGCATGCGTAGGTGCCGGTGACACACTTATGCCAAGTGCAATGAACCTTCTTAGCATGTGGGTTGTCAGAATCGGTCTGGCTCTTATCCTGACACCGATGTACGGACTTATCGGTTACTGGATCGCCATGTGCATAGAGCTGAACTTTAGAGGAGGAATGTTCCTCTGGAGACTACGGGGTTACAAATGGATGAAATTATCTGTAATTAAATAATACGAACAACGTTTATGAAAGAAATCATATCACAGGAATTCGGAGGAGAAAGACCTCTATACCACGAGAACGACATTTTCCTTAAGGATGTCACAATCCATGTCGGAGAGTCATCCGTAAAGGAATGCACCAATGTAAAGGCTGAGAAGAGCCGCTTTGAGGGGAAATATGTCTTCTGGTGTGATGAGAATGTCTTTGTCGAGGACTGTTACTTCGCTGTAACTGCTCGTTCTTCAGTATGGCATACAAACAACTTCAATATGAAGGATTGTCTTGTTGACGCTCCTAAGATGTTCCGTGAGTGTGACGGAGTCAATCTTCGCAATGTAAGGATGCCTGATGCAGAAGAGACATTCTGGAGCTGCCAGAACATTGACATTGACGGAATGGAGGCTGACAAGGGTGACTACATCTTCATGTGGTGTCAGAATGTAAAGGTCAGGAACCTCAAGCTCAATGGTAACTACTCATTCCAGCATGCAAAGAATGTGGAGATCTGGGACTCTGATCTTCAGAGCAAGGATTCCCTTTGGGAGACTGAGAATGTCACTGTATACAACTCATTCATAAATGGAGAGTACCTTGGATGGCACTCTAAGAACCTGAAGCTCGTAAACTGCCGGATCGGCGGTTCACAGCCACTCTGCTATGCTGACGGTCTTGTACTTGAGAACTGCACATTCGAGCCTGATGCTGACCTCGCCCTTGAGTACTCTGATGTCAAGGCAACTGTTCTTAACGAGATCCCTTCCATCAAAAACCCTAGAACCGGATTCGTGAAGGCAAAGGGATACGGAGAGATCATTATTGACGAGAACATGAAGGCTCCAGGTAACTGCGAGATTTCAACACTATAGGTTGTTTGGATATGGATGCAAACGGATTCGAGAGAATTGTAGACAGAAGAGGTACTGACTCCTACAAGTGGGACGAGGGCGAAAGCCTCAAGGGTGACGTTATCCCTATGTGGGTGGCGGATATGGACTTTAGAACAGCTGACTGTATCATCGATGCCCTTCACAAAAGAGTCGAGCACGGCATCTTCGGTTACACCAGTGTTCCTGAGACTTACTATCAGGCTGTCATAGACTGGTTCTTCCGCCGTCATGGCTGGGCAATTGACAGGAACTGGATACAGTACACTTCCGGAGTTGTTCCCGCAATCTCTGTCGCAATCAAGGCTCTCACATGCCCTGGTGATGAGGTGATAGTACAGACTCCTGTATACAACTGTTTCTTCTCCTCTATCCGAAACAATGGCTGCGTGACTGTCAAGAGCCCTCTCAAGTATTCTGTAAATGCGAATAATGAGATTGAGTATTCTATAGACTTTGAAGATCTCGAAGCAAAATGCCAAAGCGAGAAGGCTAAGATCCTTCTTTTCTGCAATCCTCACAACCCTGCAGGAAGAGTATGGACAAAAGACGAACTCTCCAAGGTCGGAGAAATCTGCCGCCGCAACAATGTCATTGTCGTCAGTGACGAAATCCACTGTGAGATTGTCATGCCTGGACATAAGTTTATTCCATTTGCTAGCGTAAGCCAGGAAAACCAGGACTGCTGCATAACACTTAACTCCCCTTCCAAGTCATTCAACACGGCAGGTCTTCAGATAGCCAATATCATAACGAACAATCACGATTGGGCAAAGAAGATCAACAAGGCCATCAACATCAACGAAGTGTGTGATGTCAATCCTTTCGGTGTAATTGCCCTACAGGCAGCCTATGGAGTCCCTTCAAGCGAGAGATATCCAATCGGGCCAGGAGAAGAGTGGCTGGATGGAATGAACTTCACTGTCTTTGCAAACTACTGCATCCTTAAAGAGATGTTTAAAAAGGACCTTCCAAATCTTCCTGTCACAAAACTCGAAGGAACATATCTAGCCTGGATCGACTGCAGAAGCATTCTAGAAAAAGGGACTGTAAAGAACTCCGAGGAAATTGAAGAATACCTCGTATCAAAGCACAGAGTCTGGATCAATGCCGGCAGCATGTACGGTGATGATGATTTTATTAGAATCAATCTTGCTTGTCCGACTACCGTAGCCAAAGAAGGCCTACAGAGAATCGTCTCAGGACTTAAAGAACTTTAATAATACACACAAAAAGTCAGCTTCACGGCTGACTTTTTTGTTTATTGCTGCACTGTGTAGAACTCTATGATATTTCTGATTGCCCTCTGACAAGCCGGACAGAAATATGGATATTCATTGATCTTCATTCTGCACTCAGGGGTCGCTCTGAACGCGCCCTTTGACATATATCCGGCTCCTTCATATGCTCCTACCTTGAATTCTGGCCAGTCTTCATGAGTTCCAATGATTACATCTTCTCCAGAAAGTTTCTTGCCAGATGCCGCCTCTGCCCACTTTCCTCGTACAACACGTGAAGCATTGTAAACCTTTCTCTGATCTTCTATCGTGTATGTAGTTGGAACTGGTGTACCCTCTTTGATCAATGATGCCCATTTAGAATCAAAGTCAACCATAGTTGTAATGTTCTGCTCCCATGGTTCCACCTTGTCATTATAATACTGAGAGTACTGGTCATCGTAGAAGTATTCATCTGCAAGTCCTGCGAAGCTATGGCCGAACTCATGCACGACAACAGGCATGAAAGCATCATGGTGAGCTGTTGTAAGTGTGTATGAATTAAAAATACCACCGCCTCCGTACACATCAGTGTTTGCAAGTACAATCAAATGCTCATACGGTATGCTTGCAATAGCATCATGCATTCTTTTAAGATGGACAGTTGTAAGGTACCTGTCAGAATAGAATGTATCGAAATTGCTAAGCACTGCTGTGTTTTTCCATTCGTTCTCCCTTGGAACGCTTACTCCGCTCTGCGCTGATTCGAGTCCCACAGCCACAATATTGAACCTGTCCTTCATCTCCCCGAATGGTTCATGGGCAAACAAAGCATCCACAACCTTCTTCGCATCCTTATAGAATGTCTTCATATCTTTTTTAGAGTATCCTTCAGCAAGGATAGCGACATCAATACAGTCCTCTACGCTTCCTCCCTTATGGAGATACTTATATGGTGCATTGGAATAAGCCGGACGAATAAGAATATCCGTTGGATCTACAGCGTGAGTAAGTTCTGCACTTACCTCTCCGTTGACATCGAAAAGAGTCACTGTAACGTTTGCCTTCCCGGAAGGCATTGGAAGAAGAAAGACATTCTCAAAGGACTTTCTAAGCTGTGTTGCTTCCTCCTCGTTCTGCCACTCCTGGAAAAGGGTTGAGAAGCTCTGAGCATAAAGTACCTTTCCTGTTACAGGGTCTGACAGCTTAATCTGTCCATTGCCCCTTACATGAACTTTGTCCATGTTGACTCTTCTTCCTGCCCATCCTTCGAGGGACCGAAGTTCAGACAGCGCGATTTCCGCAGTATCACTTGTTCCTGAGAAAAGATAATCGCAGCGAAGTGTCTTCGAGTAGTCAAGACTCTGCTGAGCGCTCAGGATTGTACCAAGCGACATGAAGGCAACAACGAAAAGTGCCTTTACAAGTAGTGTTCTCATATTTTGAATATCCTCAATTAAATCTCCTTCAATGTAATTAGCCCTGAAAGAACGGCTATAACAGTAAGTTTCCCGACAGAACGGGTACCAAGCTTCTCACAGATATTGTTTCTATGGAATATCGCAGTTGTAAGTGAAATTGAGAGTTTCTCTGCAATCTCCTTATTGATATAGCCCTTGACTATTAAAACAAGTACATCTTTCTCCCTATCTGACAAAGTATCAACAACTGAAGAGTCTGCAACCTTAGCCTGCGGCATCTCATGAAGCCGAAGTATCTCCTGAACAAGATCAACTTCTGTCAGGGTAATATCAAGGACCTTGAATCCGGCGCTTGACAGAACCGGACATTTACCGGAAGACAGGACAATGACTTCTTTTTTGAGCATGTCAAAGTCATCCGCATTCTCAAACATTATCTGGTCACTTATGAAGAAGTGCACGAAATGTCTGTTGCAATCAGCATAGAATGCAGCGATCGTCTTATACACAACCACTTCCACTGTCGGGAATATGTTTTCAATCATATCCTTCAGTGAAATACAGTTAAGCGTATTCGAATCAATAATTGCTATACAAGGCGTCATAACGCAATCCTATTTATAGACATTTTTCAAAAATTCGCAGTATTCAGCCAATGAATGTTTCAAGACTTCTCGTGGAATCAATTGTCTTTTATATTCTGCAACCAGGGTTGGACTCATCGTTCTACTCAGAGAATATTCCACCTCACTCCTATCGGCCGGTGGGCACAATATTATGCCCAAAGACGGATTCTCATTGGCTCTCTTGAAGTCTCGATCAAGTGCCTCAAGATACATGTCCATCTTACTTGAGAATTCAGCTTCATAGTCAACCGATTTCAATTCAATGGCAACTAGACACTGCAGTGCACGATGAAAGAACAAAAGATCTATTCGCTTTCGCTTACCACCAACAATGACCTCAAATTCGGTATCCATATAGATAAAATCCTTTCCCAATTCAAGAATGAACTGCTTCATATGATCCAGAAGTGACGCATGCAGCTGATGTTCATTATGATTTTCCTTCAATCCTAAAAAGTCAAGGATAGCCCTGTCTTTCAGCATAAATTATGCACCTGGGTATGTATTCAGGATAGCCGGGGACAGCATCTTCTCCTTGCTCATAACAGACTCAAATGTCTGGTTTACAATACATCGCCTCAACTCCTCCTGATTCAGATGTTGTTGTCCAGAATATAAGATATAGAAAAGCCTCTCCTCATTACGAGAACATCTATTTACAATCTCCACATGGTTGGTGAACGATGTCAGAGTCAAAATCTTAGGCATCGATGAGGATGAAATTTGTGCACTTTGAAACTGCACATTTGCGTCTGCCACTATTTGTGCAGTTTGCAACTGCACAAATTCCCCTAAGTGAAGTTGTCCTATAAGTCCATCGAAATCAGCCCCGCTATATATCTCATAAAACTTGACCATATTGTACATTCCAGTTGAAATCCAAATAAAAATGGATCTCGATTTATTAGTTAAACATTTAT
>JAKSJT010000104.1 GCA_024402125.1 Bacteroidales bacterium | reverse complement strand
TATATCTCTATTGATATATTTACATCAGTCAAACACAGAAATTAACGACTGAGCCGTTATACCCCAATTATATCGCTAATGAGGACTATAACAAAAAAGGTCGGGACTTGAAGTCTCGACCTTTGTGCTCCTCAAGTAGGACTTGAACCTACGACCCCCTGATTAACAGTCAGGTGCTCTAACCAACTGAGCTATTGAGGAATTTTGTTTACCCGTTGTTTCGTTTCGGGATTGCAAAGATACCACAAAAAATTATACTTGCAAACTATTTTAAGATTTTTTTCAATTTTTTCGTTACCTTTGTGAGGATTCAGTCAAAAACACTCTATGGATATCGATTTGCTATCAAAAATGGTCAAGGAACTCATTCTTGACAACGATGAGGTAACGCTTCCAGGCGTGGGTACTTTCGTGGCTGAAATCGTTCCATCCACTTTCTCGGATAAGGGATACACAATCAATCCTCCATATCGTAAGCTTTCTTTCAGGCAGAGACAATCAGAAGATACATCTCTTCTGGAGTTCTATATGTCCTCGAATGAAGTTGATAAAGACTCAGCTGACAGAATCCTTTCTGAGTTTCTTTCAGAGCTGAAAGTTGTTCTTCAACAGAAGAAACTTATCATTTTCCCGGGACTAGGAAGGCTTAGAGCTACTAAGGAGAACAATTTCTTTTTCATAGCAGACGAAGATCTCGATATTTATCCGGGTGGATTCGGACTGGAACCAATATCACTTAAGACACATCAGGAAACAAGGGAAGAAGTCGATGCAACTCTTGCAGGATTAAAGTCCATTATTCAGTCTCCAGTAGAGATTGTTCCCGAGCCTGTTGCCCCTGTTACTGAAGTGCAAGAAGAGGAACCGGCTCCAGTTGCCGAGATTGAAGAGCCAATAATTGCAGCAGAATCAGTTGAAGAACCTATAGAAGAGCCTGCCGAGGAATCTGTAGAAGACTCAATAGAGGAGGAAACTATTGCGGCCCCTTCAGAAGAGACTATGGCCTTTGTTGCCGGTCTTAATGGTATTCCAGAGACTCCAATATCAGTAGAACCTATAGAGCCGGAGAGAGAAGTTGAAGAAGCCGTAGAAGAGGTCGTTGAAGAAACAGTGGAAGAACTATCTGAAGAGCCTAAGGTTGAGTATGAACCTGAACCTGTGCCAGAGCCAGAGCCAGAACCAACCACTGAGGTAGTAGAGGAAGAGAGTGCAGTTTCTGAAGAGACAGAAGTTCCTGCCGAAGAAGCTGTCACAGACCCTGTCTCTACAGAGGAGACCATTGAGGGACCTATAGGGGCTCCTGTAGTAGATCTTGTTGAAGAACCTATATCTGCGCCTGCTGAGGAGACTTCGGTAGAACCTTTGGAGCCAGCTCCGGATGATACAGAAGAGAAAGAAGAAGAGAAGTCTGAAGACAAACATGAGTTCAAGGTGATAGATGATATCACACCAGAACCTGTGGCGCCAAATTCATCAGCTCAGGGTCCAGATATCAAGGATCTTGCTAAGAATATATCAGAGCCTGTTCCAATGCCGAAACCTGACCCTAAGCCAAGCAAGGGTGCAAAGGTTATCGTGAAGATTCTGAAGGTGCTGCTTGTGCTTGTAATCATAGCAGCGATTGCACTTTTGGCATTTGTTCTTCTGGCCCATGTAGCACCTGATTTTGTGGATTCGATACTCTATACTCCAGAGGAGCTCCGAATCATCAACTACTAATACGTCAATTACAAGTAATGCAATAAAAAAGGCAACCGATCCGAATTGGAAAGGTTGCCTCTTTTGTTATCTGATCAAAGAAGATTACTTCTTGAAGAGTCTCTGAGCCTCATCATAGAGATTGAGCTTCCATGTGTACCATGTGTGGCCTTCACCAACTTCCATGTACTCATACTTAAGACCAACCTCGTCGAAGAGCTTGTTAGCTCTTTCACCAGAGATGTAAGTAATATCTGTCTTACCTCCCTGAGTCATCACAAACTCCTTGCAGTTCTTGTTGATGATTGCAGCGTGAGCCTTAACGTTAAGTCTCTCAGCTTCCTTCTCAACAGCTACGCCTGGGTTGAATCCACCAGACAAGCACCATACATAACCGAACTTGTCAGGGTTCTGGAAGATAACCTCGAGAGTCTCGATACCACCCATTGAAAGACCAGAGATAGCTCTGTGGTCCTTGTCAGCGAGCACTCTGTAGTTGCTCTCAACAAATGGAATAACATCGTTCATAAGGTCCTTCTCGAACATAGAGATGTCGATAGCACCGTTAGGCATAACAACGATCATTGGAACCATCTTACCCTCTGCGAGGAGGTTGTCAAGGATGTCACCTGCGCATCCTGGACCTGGCCATGAAGCGTCTGTGTCACCACCACCGTGTACAAGGTAGAGAACAGGAAGCTTAGCCTTGCTCTTTTCGTAACCTGCAGGAGTCCATACTCTCATTGTTCTGGTTGTTCCTGTAGTCTTACTCTGGTACTTGCGGATAGCCATAGCACCGTGAGGGATGTTAGGGTTGTATGAGAAGAACTCAGGTCCGTTTGGCTCAACAACAGCGAGAGCTGTGTTGTCAACAGTTGTCTGGCTCTTTGGATCATAAACTTGAACACCATCAACTACGAAGTGATAACGGTATGCACCTGGCTTTACGTTTGGAATCTCGAAAGACCATACACCATTCTTCTCAACAGGTTTTACTCCGAATGCCTGGATGTCACCTGTGATTGATACGGTTCTAGCTTTAGGAGCATAGATGCTGAGGATAGTGTTACCGTTAGGAAGGACTCTGACGCTCTTAAGTGTGTCTCCTGGAGTCACTCTTCTCTGCCACTGAGCCTGTGCTGAGAATGAGCACATCAAAGAGATGGCAAGAGCTGAAATGATTGCGATTTTTTTTTTTTTTGTTAATGTTTGTGATTTGTTGTTGGCATTATTGCGTAGGTAAAGGTACGAAAACATATCCATTTCGGTTTGACTCTATCTTTATTTTGTGTTGTATATTGCCAAAACAATGTTTAATCAGGCATTAAAATCACTTAAATGATTACCGATCGGAAGATAAATGTGCCATTAGATGATGCTTCAGGTAGACGGTTATATATTATGCGAAAAAATGGTTAAATTTGTTAGTTATGAAACAAAACGGACTTTTTACATCAGAAAACAAGTACAAGCAGGAACACATCATCCCATGCTATGCATGTGATGGAGCGTTTGCTCTTAAGCCTGCTTCGTTTATGGATTATGCCCAGGAGATCGCTTACCTTGCTGCAACCAGCCTAGGCTTTGGATACGATGCCCTTCAGGAGCACCATACAGCATGGGTCCTCTCCCGAATGACCATGGAGTTTATCAATCTCCCTAAATGGAGAGATGCAGTTGAGCTTCATACATGGCATAAGGGAGTGAATGGACTCTTTTTCATGCGTGACTTCCAGATGCTGGGAGAGACTGGTGATATCCTTGCTGTAGCAACAAGCTCATGGCTTGTTATCAACACCGAGACTAGACGTCTTGTAAGATCAGACGATGTTCTTAATATGATCCCATATACAACCCAGTGCAATGAGCATGCAATTGAGGAACCATCTCCAAAGATCACAATGCCAAAGGGAGTAGAGCAGGAACATATCAAGGACCACACTGTAGTATACTCGGATGTTGACTTTATCGGACACACAAACAACGCAAGATATGCTGTTTGGGCAATGGACTGCATTCCGAACGAAGTGACATTCTCAACTCCAGTTAGAAGACTTGACCTTAACTTCAACAGAGAGTGTAAGCAGGGTGAAGTTGTATCAATCAACAGAGTCAGAGAAGAGGTTGATGGAGTTCTTTGCTACTACGTTGAGGGTACAGTTGAGGGCAAACAGGCATTTATTGCAAAAATCACATTCTAATTATTATGTTGGATCTTGTATATCCTAGTGAACCTGCACCACTTATTCCGAGGCCGACAGCGGACAATCCGTTCACAAAGCCGGCTAGCGGATCGGAGATGATTCCGATAATTGATCAGGCTGGTCTAGTTATAGGTCAGTCAACAAGGGCTTATTGCCACAGCGGATCAATGATCCTTCATCCAGTTGTGCATCTTCACATCATCAATAGATTCGGAGAGCTGTATCTTCAGAAGCGTTCCATGAGAAAGGATCTTCTTCCTGGAAAGTGGGACACAGCAGTTGGTGGTCATATTGACTACGGTGAGACTGTTCTGGAGGCTCTTTACCGTGAGGCATCCGAGGAACTTGGATTCTATGATTTCAATCCTATCTGGGTAAAGTCATATGAGTTCCAGTCAAAGGTTGAGAAGGAACTTATCAATGTCTTCGCAGCTGTCGGAAACTTCACTCTTTCCCCAGATGAAGATGAAGTTGATGAAGGAAGGTACTGGCCAATGGAGGAGATTGAAGCAAACCTCGGTAAAGGTGTCTTCACTCCAAATTTTGAAGGAGAATTCAAAGCAATAAGATCCAGCCTTGAGGCTTTGCTTTAATATTACTTGTCATGCAGAAACAACTGGAAAAGTTTATTCAGAGTCAACTTTCGCAGTGGCCGATGGCCGCTGAGAATTTCCGTGCTCTGAAAGTGGCACAGATTAGGGAAGTGGAAGTAGGGGGACTTAAGACCCTTCTTCAGTATAACCCTTCCAGAATCCGTTCCTCTAATGCTGACATCTCTGAGAAGGCAATCTCAGAGAGACCATGTTTCCTGTGTGAAAAGAATAAGCCAGCGGAGCAGAAACATATAGAATTTGAAGGCCGAAAGGGCCGCAAATATCATGTGTGTATCAACCCTTATCCGATTTTCCCTGCCCATCTTGTAATATCATCAGCGAACCATACTCCACAGACTATCAGAAGGCGCTTTGTGGATATGCTTGATCTTGCAGCAAAGTATCAGAGCAGCTCGATCAGCTACAATGGACCATATAGCGGAGCTTCAGCTCCTGATCATATGCACTTTCAGGCATTCCCTAAGGGAAGTACCCCACTGGAAGTGGATATTGATGGTATCATGAATAATGGCCTTGAATACGAGGACAGCACTTTCGAGTATCTTACCAATGTTCAGGAAGCTCGCCTTTATCATTACAAGAAGTTCGCTAGAGGTATTTTTGCTCTGAGAGGAAAGACTTCCAAGTCAATTGCCAAGCTTTTCTACAGACTCCTTGACTGTGCAGACATCATGGAGGGAGAGTCTGAGGTAAGATTCAACTGCATGACCTGGTTCTCAAAGGGTGAGTACAGAAGTGTTGTGATTCTAAGAGGGGAGCACCGCTCACATCACTACTACTCCAAGGGAGAAGATCATCTTACAATGAGTCCTGGACTAGCGGATGTAGCTGGATTCTTTGTAATACCATCATATGAAGATTTTCAGAAACTAAATTCTCAATTACTGTCAGAAGTTATGGATGAAGTTGCTATCAATCGTGAAGGTGAGGCAAAGGTGGTTAGCCGCCTAACCAGAACTCAGCCTAAGCTCAGCGTCGGTATCATGTCAGGAGAAGAGATCACTTTTGAGATCATCTCCGATGGTGCAGGTCAGCAGACCGTAAGGTTCCAGGAAGGAAAGATCAACTATAATGGAGCTTTGTACGACCAGCTTGTGTTTGAAGCTAACACAATGTCCACCCAGTTCGCTGAGCCGACATTCATTCTGTATGGAGTGACAATCGGTGTGGACTTCCACTGGCAGAGAAAAGTGACCCAGAAGTTCGCAGGTACTCTTAAGTTCATTGTTGAGAACCATAAGATAACAGCAGTCAATGTAATCGGAGTTGAGGATTATCTCCTTAGCGTGATTTCATCAGAGATGAAGTCATCAGCGACTCTAGAGTTCCTGAAAGCTCACTCAGTGATTTCCAGATCATGGGTTATGTCCCAGATCGCCAATAAGAACAAAAAGCACGAGATTACTGGTCCTGCTCTTGACAATGTTCCAGAGCTTGTGACATATCTGGACAGCTCCACTGCGGCTTCCACTCCAACGGCTATAAAGGCAGCAGGCACTCCTCAGTTCATCAAGTGGTTTGATCACGATGACCATAAGAACTTTGATGTCTGTGCTGATGACCACTGTCAGAGATATCAGGGACTTACTATGGCAGCCGGTGATACCGTAAGAAAGGCAATCGACCAGACTTGGGGCCTTGTTCTTATGTCTGACGGTGAAATCTGTGACGCACGATTCTCAAAGAGTTGCGGAGGTATGATGGAAGAGTTCAGCGCATGCTGGGAAGATAAGGACTATTCATACCTAAAAGGTATATCAGATACTAAGGAAGAAAGCACAAAGCCTGACCTAACAAAGGAGGAAGAGGCTGAAAAGTGGATACTTTCTTCTCCGGAGTCATTCTGCAACACTCAGGATAATGCTATCCTCTCTCAGGTACTCAATGACTATGACCTTGAGACCAAGGATTTCTACAGATGGCAGACACGCTATCCAAGAGATGAGGTGTCTGAACTGTACGCAAGACGCTCATCGATGGATCTGGGAAAGATCGTTGCAATGGTTCCAGTGGAGAGAGCCGTTTCGGCTCGTCTAAAAAGACTTGAGGTAATCGGAGAGAAAGGCTCTATCATTATCGGAAAAGAGCTTATCATAAGAAGATACTTTTCCGAGAGCCATCTTAAGAGCTCCGCTTTCATTGTCAAGTACTATGATGCAGATGATAAGGAGATTCCGGAGAGTAAGGTTCTCTCAGATTGGAATGATTCCAAAACTGTATCATGGGATCATATCATCCTCTACGGTGCAGGTTGGGGCCACGGAGTAGGCCTTTGCCAAATCGGTGCTGCGGTGATGTCATTCAAGGGATACAAGTTTGATGAGATACTTGCTCATTATTACCCTGGATCAGAACTTAAAGTGATAGAATAAGGACTAACAACAAATAAACGAACGACAATATATGGACGCTATTTTTGCTGCAGATGGATGGCTGAACGGAGCAATCACATCAGCCAACGACTTCCTCTGGACATACATCCTTATCGCCGCACTTATCGGCTGCGCTCTTTTCTTCACATTCAAGACAAAGGGTGTGCAGTTCCGTATGCTCGGTGAGATGGTTCGTCTTCTGGGAGACTCAGCATCTACAGGTAAAAGCGAGAAGAAGGTGTCTTCTTTCCAGGCTTTCGCAGTGTCCGTTGCAACTAGAGTCGGAACCGGTAACCTTGCCGGAGTTGCAGTTGCTATCGCTGGAGGTGGCCCTGGAGCAGTCTTCTGGATGTGGATCATTGCTCTCCTTGGTTCAGCAGATGCTTTTGTTGAGAGTACCCTAGCTCAGCTCTATAAGAAAAAAGGAAAGGACTCATTTATTGGAGGCCCGGCCTACTACATGAAGCATGGTCTTCATAAGGGATGGATGGGAGCTATTTTCGCTGTCCTTATCACAATAACATTCGGACTGTCGTATAACTCAATCCAGAGTAACACGATCTGTGCATCCCTTGATGCAACATTCGGATTCGATCCGTTCTGGGTAGGAGTTGTCCTTACTGTTATATCTCTTCTTGTTGTCTTTGGAGGTATCTCCAGAGTTGCAAAAGTCAGCAGTATCCTTGTGCCAATTATGGCAATCGGATACTTTATCCTTGCTCTGGTTGTTGTTGCAATGAACATCACATCTATCCCATCAGTGCTTGAGGATATCTTCGCATCAGCATTCGGATTCAGACAGGTGATGGGAGGAGGACTTGGAGCAACTATCAGCCTTGGAATCAGAAGAGGTCTTTTCAGCAATGAGGCAGGAGAGGGATCTGCACCTAATGTCGCTGCTACAGCGGATGTCACTCATCCTGTGAAGCAGGGCCTTATCCAGACCCTCGGAGTATTCACTGACACAATCCTTATCTGCAGCTGCACAGCATTCATTATCCTTTGCAGCGGTAACTATAATTCAGGCCTAACTGGAATCAACCTCACTCAGGCAGCTCTTGAATCAGAAGTTGGTGCTGCAGGATCAATATTTGTCAGCTTTGCTATATTGCTGTTTGCCTTCAGCAGCATTATCGGAAACTCATACTACGGAGAAACCAATATCCAGTTCCTGACAAAGAAGAAATGGGTGCTGACAGTGTACAGACTCTGCTCATGCGGACTTGTACTTATGTTCGGAGCCGTTGCAAGCCTTGACCTTGTCTGGAGCCTTGGCGACATCTGCATGGGCCTAATGACAGCATGTAACCTTATAGCAATCGCAATGCTCGGAAAGTGGGCGTTCAGACTGCTTGATGACTATATGAAACAGAAGAAAGCAGGTATCAAGGATCCTGTTTTCCATAAATCAACCCTTCCTGAGATAGCTGATGATATCGAGTGTTGGGACTAACAGAAATTGGAATAACTAAGAATAAATAACAACTAACCATGAATAACACAAGCAAGAAATCACCTTGGGGATGGGTTCCTCCAGTGTACATTTTTGAAGGACTCCCTAACGCTATTGTCAACACAGTCTCTCTAATTGTGTTCAAGAATATGGGTATGCCAAATGACAAGCTTACCCTATACACATCACTTCTTTCATTCCCATGGATCCTGAAGCTCGTTCTCAGTCCAATGGTTGATACAGTGAGCAAGAAGAGAAACTGGGCTATCGCTATGCAGTTCCTTATGGTGGTTTGTACTCTGACCCTTGGTCTTATCCTTCCAAAGTCAGTCCTCAGCCCAATCCTTGTTCTGTTCCTAGCAACAGCATTCGCTTCATCAATCCATGATATCGCAGCTGACGGATTCTACATGCTAGGTCTTGATGACCACCAGCAGTCACTGTTTGTCGGAGTCAGAAACACATTCTTTAGACTTGCTCTTCTTTGCGGTCAGGGACTTCTTGCAATCATCGCTGGAGTTATGCAGAAACAGGGTAT
>JAKSJT010000103.1 GCA_024402125.1 Bacteroidales bacterium | reverse complement strand
TTTGTGTCCATTCAGGCTCTATACCGCGCGTTGTTAATTTTGGCGGTGTATTTGGCGGTATATTTGGCGGTGTAAAGTAAATTATGTAAATTTGGACTATGGAAGAAATACTCAAATACGATAAGATTTCGGAACCTCAGAAGTCTCAGAAAGCGCAACTATGGAAGACAGCCATTGGTCTGCAGGCTGTTGATGGTTTGCAGACATCAGAATACCTCATTGATGTCGCCAAGCAGCATATTGAAGGAAATATCACGATAGATGAAGCGGGGCATTACCTTAAGGAATATTATAAAGCCAAAGGAGATAGAGATGATTCAGATGCGCGAATTGAGGAAGCTGACATAGTGTCTCAGAGAATCACAAAAATTTTGTCTGAGGGTGGATTCTCGTTTTCACCGGCATTTTATTGTGGCATACACCGTAAGTTGTTTGACGGAATCTTCAAATTCGCCGGACAGATAAGAGACTATAATATCACGAAAAAAGAATGGGTCCTGTCAGGAGACACCGTCATCTACGGCAACGCTGCAGACATTTCCGCTACATTGGATTACGACTTTGGTGTGGAGCGTTCTTTCAAATACAGTGGGTTGGATAAATCGGGTATCATTGAACATATCAGCCACTTTGTAGCCTACCTGTGGCAAATTCATGCTTTTGGAGAGGGAAACACGAGAACGACTGCAGTATTCACGATTCTTTACCTTCGATCTCTCGGTTTTGATGTTGACAACGACCTATTTGAAAACCATTCGTGGTATTTCAGAAATGCACTTGTAAGGGCGAACTACAACAATCTCAAGAAAGGTGTAGTCGCAGATCAGAGTTATCTGGAAGCCTTCTTCGAAAACTTGATGTACGGAGGGAACAACTTGTTGTCCAATCGTGCGATGCATGATGTCCATCCTTTGGAGAAGAAGACAAAGCCTTCCGATCGTGAACAGTTGATTCTCGAGTTCATCAAGAGTAATCCAGGCTGCTCCGCAGTAAAAATTTCTGAAAGTTTGAGCATTCCTCTTCGTTCTGTACAAAGGGCTATAGCCAGTATCTCTGACAAGGTCGAACACAGGGGAAGCAGTAAGACTGGAGGATACTATCTAAGGTAAAAGATCAACTCACTACTACTACCACCACTACGAAGAGGCTGAATTATCATAGCTTCAGACTTCCCATTTCACTATCCTCCATTGGTATAACCGTGTTTTAATAATTGATATTCAGAGCGTTACTGCATTAGACGATTATCTTCAACGAAAAGGAGTACTAGCAGCCTGATCGGTTGATATACCGCAACTTGCAAAAGCGATTGTCCTTCTCGGGCAGTCGCTTTTTTTATGTCTCGTAGGGCCTCGCGAGCAGAATGGACCCATTTCTCCGTGCGTCACCGCTCTTCTCTTACTTTCAGCGCAACGCTTTCAGGCAGTATTCCAAGTCCGGAAAGGTTTGTCATTTTTGTGTGGATTTTCTACTTGTGTTTGAATCTGTATTCTTTCAAATTCTGATGCAATTCCTGAAAATTGCTATATTTGTCTTGTTTGTGAAGATCTAATCTGGCTGATTGTTTAGTCCGTTTTGGGAGATGTCTCTTTGGTCTCAGCTTTTTGGCAGCGGTGATTCTCGCGGGCAGAAAGTCCGCGACAGGTCTCGGTTGGCGTTTATCGATCTAGAGGTAAGCCTGAAGGATCATCGAATACATGATATCGGTGCGATTAACCAAGACGATGTCTTTTTCCATGCGGCTGATAAGGAAAGACTGTTTGAACTGTTAAGGGCTTCGGATTTCATTTGCGGTCACAATATCATTCACCATGATCTTAAGTACCTCTTCGAGAAACAAGATTACATGGTGAGCCATTCCTTCGGAAAAGAATCGAAGGAGTGGGTGGCCGTAGATACGCTCTATATTTCTCCATTATTGTTTCCGGAGAGGCCTTACCATAAGCTTGTCAAGGATGACAAGCTTGTGATAGAGCAACTTAACAATCCAGTCAATGATTGTATTAAAGCTAGGGATCTTCTAGTCGACGAGATTTCAAAGTGGCGCTCTCTTTCATCAGAAAAGAAGGCTATTTTCAAAGGATTATTGTCTGGTAAGCCGGAATTTGATGGATTCCTGACTCTTGTGTCTGATGAGACTGAACTATTCATTGCACCAGTCGCTGACCTAATTAGTGAATATTTCAATGGCAGGATCTGTGCCAATGCTGATTTGGATTCATTGATAAAGGATCATCCTGTCGCTCTTGCATATTCACTGGCATTGATTGACACGACGGATTATCGTTCTGTGACTCCTCCATGGGTGTTGCATAACTATCCCGATGTTGAATATGTGGTCAAGATACTTCGTCACACCAGATGTGGCGGTTGCCCATATTGTAACAAAGAACTGGATATCCATCGTAATCTGAAATGTTTCTATGGTTACGATGCGTTCCGTAACTATGACGGAGAACCTCTCCAGGAGAATGCTGTGCGTGCAGCAGTTGATGGTAAGTCCCTCCTTGCAATATTTCCGACAGGAGGTGGAAAATCTCTGACTTTCCAACTTCCGGCCTTGATGGCAGGAAGAGCAGAACACGGACTTACCGTGGTTATTTCTCCTCTTCAGTCGCTCATGAAGGATCAGGTGGATAATCTCGCCGATAAAGGGATATCTGATGCAGTCACAATAAATGGTCTTCTTGATCCCATCTCGAGATCGTCAGCTATTGAGAGGGTACGAGATGGAGATGCTTCACTTCTGTACATCGCTCCGGAAATGCTCCGTTCCAAGACCATCGAAAAGATTCTGATGACTAGACGTGTTGTCCGTTTCGTAATTGATGAAGCCCACTGCTTCTCTTCGTGGGGACAAGACTTTAGAGTGGACTACATGTACATCGGCAAGTTCATTCGTGAGTACCAGAAGAATAAAGGATATGTGGAAGCAATTCCTGTATCCTGCTTTACTGCTACTGCAAAGCAGAAAGTTGTCCAGGATATCTGCGACTATTTCAAGAATGAGTTGGATATTGACTTGTCTCTGTTTGCTTCGGCTGCGTCAAGGACCAACCTACGTTATTCTGTTATCCACGCAGAAACAGATGATGATAAATATGTTAAGCTTCGTGCTTTGATCTCTGAGTCTGACTGTCCGGTAATCGTATATGTGTCTAGGACCAAGAGGACAAAGGAGTTGGCAGACAGGCTTACGCATGACGGTTTCAAGGCTCTTCCGTTCAATGGTAAGATGGACGTAGACCAAAAGGTCTTGAACCAGGATGTTTTCATGAATGATGAAGTTCGCATAATCGTTGCAACATCGGCCTTCGGAATGGGTGTAGATAAATCCGATGTGGGTCTTGTCATTCATTATGATATTTCAGATTCATTGGAAAACTATGTCCAGGAAGCTGGACGAGCTGGAAGGGATCCGCATCTAGAGGCAAGGTGTTTTGTCCTATATAGTGACCACGACCTTGATAAGCACTTCATTCTACTTAATCAGACGAAACTTAGCATAAGCGAAATCCAGCAGGTATGGCGCTCGATCAAGAACCTCACCCGCCAGCGTCAACGAGTCTGCTGCTCTGCACTGGAAATTGCTCGAAATGCGGGATGGGATGATTCGGTCCATGATATAGAGACAAGAGTAAGGACTGCAATTGCTGCGCTTGAGCAGAGTGGCTATCTGGAGAGGGGAAACAATATGCCCCATGTTTATGCCACGGGCATTACTGTGAACAACATGGATGAGGCGAGAGAACGCCTTTCCAAGTCGATCCTGTTTGACGAAGATGATAGGGAAAAAGCGGCGCGTGTCATAAAGTCGCTGATATCTCAGAAATATAGATCAAGGGGAGTTGAATCTGAAGCAGAATCTCGCATTGACTACTTGGCGGATATTCTAGCACTGTCAAAGAGTGAAGTAATATCAGTTGTCGGAAGAATGGTGCAGGAGGGAATTTTGGCAGATACCAAAGACTTGACTGTATATCTAAGAGATTCTGGCGATACTGAACGAAAATCTAACAGCATTCTAGAAAGGTTTGCCAAGCTTGAGAGGTTTATTCTTGAATCAATCCCAGAAGAAGGAATTAGGATTACTTGCAAGCAGCTCAATGAAAACGCTATTACAGCCGGCATAACTCATTCGACAGAGAAGTCCATACGTACTATTCTGTACTTCCTCTCTATCAAGGGGTATGTACGAAAAAGAGGTGAAGTTGCTGGTGGCCTTATGGAGATTGACTATTTGGGTAAGAAAGATACGAACCAGAAGCGTTTGGATACTAGACAGGAGTTGAGCCGCTATATCATCGGAATGCTTTATGCTAAGGATGCTGTGAAGAATATGGCTGGTGACAATTCGTCACTTCAGTTCTCTACTGTAGAGCTATTGGATGAAATCCAACATAGCCAGAGTATGTTCTTTGATGCGTCTACGGTAAAAATCGAGGATATAGAGGAGGCTCTTTTGTACCTATCGAAGATTGGCTCACTGAAGATTGAAGGTGGATTCCTTGTTATCTATAACACAATGGACATCCGTCGTCTAAAGGACAATCGACTCCAGTATAAGAAAGACGACTATCGCATGCTCGATGAGTTCTACAAGCAAAAGATTCAGCAGGTCCATATCGTTGGTGAATATGCCAATCTGATGGTGCGTGACTACAATGCTGCACTGCAGTACGTAAGCGACTACTTCCGGATGGACTATAGACGTTTCGTGTCAAAGTATTTCAAGGGTGATAGGGCAAAGGAGATAGAACGGAATATCACTTCAGCAAAGTATAAACAGCTTTTTGGCCAGCTGTCAGAGACGCAGATGGAAATCATATCTGACAAAGAGTCAAGATGTATTGTTGTTGCGGCGGGGCCGGGTAGCGGAAAAACAAGAGTTCTTGTACATAAACTGGCATCAATCCTTCTTTTAGAAGATGTCAAGCATGAACAACTGTTGATGCTTACTTTCTCAAGAGCCGCTGCGACTGAATTCAAAGATCGACTGATCGAACTTATTGGAAACGCTGCACAGTTTGTTGAGATAAAAACATTCCACTCATATAGCTTTGATTTGCTCGGTAGAGTCGGCAATCTGGATGATGCAAATGATGTTGTTGCCAAGGCTACGAATCTGATCAATGCCGGAGAAGTCGAACCTAGCAGGATCGCAAAGGCAGTGCTTGTGATAGACGAGGCTCAGGATATGAGTCAGGAGGACTTTGCCCTTGTGAAGGCCATTATGGATCGAAATGAGGAAATGCGTGTCATTGCCGTAGGTGATGATGATCAGAATATCTTTGAGTTCAGAGGCTCTGATTCTCGTTTTATGCGAGAGCTTGCCATGGTGCCTGGAGGACGTTTCATTGAGATGACGCAGAATTACCGAAGCAAGCAGAGTATCGTAAATACTGCCAACGCTTTTGTTCCTTCGATCAAGACAAGATTGAAAACGGCCCCAATCGTTGCAATGAATCCTGATGCGGGTCGTGTGGAGGTTATACATCACAAGACAGAGATGATGTATGAACCATTGGTGCAGAATTTAATGAGGCATAGGAATGGAAGAGGGACTGCGTGCGTCCTGGCGCAGACAAATGAAGAAGCTGTAGTTATTCTTGCAATGCTTCTAAAAAATGGTATAGCTGCTCGTCTTGTGCAAACACTGGATGGTTTCCGCTTCTGTAACTTGGCTGAGATCAAATATCTTTTCAAATATATAGGAACTCGGCTTATTTCTCCTCTTGTTCCAGATGAATTGTGGGAGTCTGCAAAGACCGCATTGTCGAGTCGCTATTCTCGAAGTACGGTTCTTCCATATGTTCTTAACTGCATGGCAAAGTTTGAGAAAATCAATTCAAGAAGGTATTGGAGTGACTTTAAGGAGTTTGTCAATGAGTCATCGGTAGAGGATTTCTATGAAGTGAATGATTCTGAGATTATGGTCTCTACCATTCATAAGTCTAAGGGGTGTGAGTTTGATGATGTCTATATGATGGTTGCTGATCATGGTTATTCGGTAGACGATTCCCTGATGAGGCGATTCTATGTCGGCATGACTCGTGCCAAGGACAGATTGTTTATTCATACAGACTCGAATTTTTTTAGTAGACTCCCTGCAGATGGATATTATGCTGATTCAAGGGAGTACCCAATGCCTGAGGATGTCGTTCTGCAGTTGTCCCATCGAGATGTTAATCTTGGATTCTTCAAAATGAGGAAGAAAGAGGTCCTTTCGTTATGTGGTGGCGATCCGCTTCTGTATTCAAATAACACTTTGTATCTCAAGCAGGAGTCCAGTAATGATACAACTGGGCTTGCGGTAGCATATTTGTCTAATGCTATGCAGAAAAAACTTGCCGATTGGTCTGAACGAGGGTATGAAGTCGTGTCTGCCTCTGTCCGCTTCATCGTTGCATGGAAACCGAAGGACGCTCCAGTCGAAGAGCCTGAATATGCAGTTCTTCTAGCAGACCTTTCTTTGAAGAGACGGAAATAGAAATCAGGTTTCTTCAGTAGGCCAATGATTGAATCCTTGATGTAGTCAATCAGTTCTGTCATCATTATTGTTCATCATAACGGGCGGAATCAAAGGGAAGAGCCGTCCGCCGGGTGCGTGATGAGCGGAATCGAAGGGCAAAGCTGCGTTTTGTTGACTCGGCGGACGGATAATAGGGGTTATCCTGTACAAAACCCCGCTCGGAGGGCCTCACAAGCGGAATAACCCCATCATTCCGTCCGTCGCACGCCGCAAGCGCGGAATCGAAGGGCAAAGCTGTCCGCCGAGCCTTCCGCGCGCGGAAAATGGAGGTTATCCTGTACAAAACCCCGCTCGGAGGGCCTCACAAGCGGAATAACCCCATTGTTCCGTCCGTCGCACGCCGCAAGCGCGGAATCGAAGGGCAAAGCTGTCCGCCGAGCCTTCCGCGCGCGGAAAATGGAGGTTATCCTGTACAAAACCCCACTCGGAGGGCCTCACACCCCACTCGGAGGGCCTCACACCCCTCTGGCCAGGCATCTCTACGGGCAGAACAACACCATCAACATGAAGAAGCCCACCCCAAAGGCAGGAATTTTTGCTATATTTGTTACGGCAAAGAACGACACCGACTGCCAAGGATGACTATAAGTAAATCAGCTCCCAGAACATGATAAACAGCTATATAGAAGCCTCCCGCTGCCTTCTGTGCACAGACGCACCATGCACTGAGGCATGCCCCAAAGGATTGGACCCAGCCCGCGGAATCAGAGCCATAAGATTTGAGAACGAACACTGCGCCGGACTCAACCTCAATGCCGAAGACTGCCTCGGCAGCACAGGCTCAGCAGGCAGCACAGGCTCGGCAGGCAGCACAACCTGCGACGCACCATGCGAGAAAGCCTGCCTCCATTATGATTTCCCGATCAGGATCCGCGAAATCGCCTCGACCATCGCCAAGAACACAAAGGCACCGACAGCAGACCTCTCAATAGATTTCTGCGGCTTCCACTGCGAAAACCCATTCATGCTCGCCTCATCCGTGATCGGAAACTGCTACGAAATGATAGCCAACGCCTTTGACCTCGGCTGGGGAGGAGTTATGTACAAGACCATCTCATTCCTCAGCATCAAGGAAGTCTCACCTCGCTTCGACCATGTCGACAAAGAAGGCGTCCCGTTCGTCGGATTCAGAAACATGGAACAGCTAAGCGAACACTCTCCCGAAGTTGATTTCGAAATCATAGGACGCCTGAAGCGAAACTATCCTTCCAAGCTCATCGTCGCATCCATCATGGGCAAGGACGAGTTTGAATGGGCAAGACTGGCACAGATGGCCGAAGAAGCCGGCGCAGACATGATAGAATGCAACTTCTCATGCCCTCAGATGAAGACAGAAGGCCTCGGCAGCGACATCGGACAGAACAATGAACTCGTCCGAATCTACTCCATGGTCTTAAAGCAGGCAACAAAGCTCCCGGTGATCGCAAAGATGACACCGAACGTCACCCACATCGAGGAACCGGCACTCTCCGCAAGGATCGGCGGTGCGGATGCCGTCTCTGCCATAAACACGATCAAGAGCATCACCCTGAACGACAGATCTTCAGTCTCAGGACAGACGACAGTTTCCGGCTACAGCGGAAAGGCCGTGATGCCGATTGCCCAGAGAATGGTCCTTGACATCGCCAAGTCACCTGGCACAAAGGGAATGCCCATCAGCGGCATCGGCGGCATAGAAACCTGGAAGGACGCAGTCGGCTACCTTCGCCTGGGATGCTCGAACGTGCAAGTCTGCACAGCAGTCATGCAGTACGGCTACCGGATCATCGATGACCTGATCCAAGGCACCCGGGACTACATGGAAAGCCGCGGCATCACCCATCTCTCGGAACTTGTCGGAGAAGCAATCGACGAATTCGTCGTTCCCGGAAAGTTGGACAGGGAAACCTATGTGCTGCCGAAGTTCAACCGCGAAATCTGTGTTGGATGTGGACGCTGTGCCATCTCCTGCCGTGACGGAGGCCATCAGGCAATATGTTTCGATGCAGAGACCAGAAAGCCGTCCCTGAACGGGAAGAAATGCGTCGGATGCCACCTGTGCCTGCTCGTGTGCCCAGTCGGTGCGATCTCGTCAGCCAACAGGGTCCCGAAGAGGTAGCAATCAGCTGAATTCCTGGACGGAACCGCAGAGAATCCTCTCGTGCCCCCTGTCCCACAGCCAGATGGACGCAATCACAACCACCATGGCAGCAAAGCCTGCAACCCCGCATATTCCAACAGTGAGGTCATTGCCTCCATTGATGAAGAAGTAGCAGTTGCCTGCCACCGCATTGATCGTCCCATGGAAGATGGCAGCCGGAATGACCGAACCGGTCCTCAGCACGAGGTACAGCTCCATCACGCCCGCCAGGATGCAGAAGACACACATCATGAACACTC
>JAKSJT010000102.1 GCA_024402125.1 Bacteroidales bacterium | reverse complement strand
ACGGAGATATCATGTCGGTTTTCACAAACGATATCGATACACTTCGTCAGATGGTGGGACGAAGCGTCCCTCAGCACTTCAGTTCAGTGATAACGATAGTGTCAACCCTTACAAGCATGATTGTGCTGAGTGTTCCTCTGACACTCATTTCGATAGCTACAACGGTAGTTGCACTGGTTCTTTCCGTGAAGCTCGCCAAGACCTCCAGAATGTACTTCAAGGCCCGTCAGATGAACCTTGCCAAGGTTAACGGCTACATAGAGGAGATGGTATCCGGTCAGAAGGTGGTTAAGGTGTTCTGTCACGAGGACGAGGTGATGACTGAGTTCAAGGTCCTTAGTGAGAACCTTCGTAGGAGCGTCAATGACGCCAACAGGGTGGCCAATATCATCATGCCAATCAATGGCAATATCGCCAATATCGGCTTTGTGCTCATTGCAATAGTCGGTGCTGCGATTACTATAAAGTTCCCTGAGTCTTCACTTACAATAGGAACTGTTGTGTCATTCCTGACCCTTCACAGGAACTTCTCAAGACCTGTGTCACAGATAAGCCAGGAGGCTAACAGCATAGCTATGGCTAGCGCTGGTGCTGAAAGGGTCTATGCTATGGCCGATGAAAAGGGGGAGACGGATTCCGGAGAGGTGGTGCTGGACAATGTCTCAGTAGGGGAAGACGGTTCTATGAAAAAGTCAGATATCAGAACCGGATCATGGGCATGGCAGAAGGGTGAAGATCTTGTCAGGCTTGAGGGTAAGGTCTCCCTTAGTGATGTGGACTTTGGATATGTACCGGAAAAGCAGGTACTTTATGATATCTCACTTACAGCATACCCGGGTCAGAAGATAGCCTTCGTTGGTGGAACGGGTGCCGGTAAGACAACTATCACCAACCTTATCAACAGGTTCTATGACATTCAGGATGGAGTGATTACATACGATGACATTGATGTCAAGGATATCAGGAAGGACTCACTTAGATCCAGCCTTGGTATAGTACTTCAGGAGACTCATCTCTTTACTGGAACTATCCTTGAGAACATCCGATACGGAAGGCTTGATGCAACGGACAGGGAGTGCGTTGAGGCGGCAAAGATGGTATATGCAGACTCATTTATTAGAAGACTGCCTAACGGATACAATACCGTCATTGACGGAGAAGGGGAGTCTCTCTCCCAGGGAGAGCGTCAGCTCCTGTCAATTGCCAGAACCGCTGTTGCCAATCCTCCTGTACTGATTCTGGATGAGGCGACATCATCTATCGATACCAGAACTGAAAGACTTATCCAGAAGGCAATGGATAAGATCATGAGAGGAAGAACGACGTTTGTCATTGCACACAGACTGTCAACTGTTCAGAACGCTGACTATATCATCGTCCTTGAAAAGGGCAGAATCATCGAAGCGGGTAAGCACTTCGAGCTTCTGGACAGAAAGGGCAAGTACTTCGAACTCTTTACAGGCGGTAGCGTTGTAAACTAGTTAGATTCTACAATAAACAGAAAAGCAGCTCACTTCTGGAGCTGCCTTTCTGCTTAATAAGAGTATCTGAATATTACATGATGTCAATCATTCTGGCCTTAGGAGCTTCCTGCTCCTCCTTCTTAGGAAGAGAGATCATAAGAACTCCGTTCTCCATCTTTGCTGTGATGCCCTCGATGTTGACGTCCTCTGGGATAGCGAAGGTCTGGCTGAATGATGCGTAGGAGAACTCACGTCTAAGCCATACTTCCTTGTCCTGCTTCTTCTCTGATGCGTCCTTGCTCTCGTTTACGTTCTCAGACTTCTTCTCAAGAGAGATAACAAGGTGATTCTGCTCATTGAGGTTAATCTTGAAGTCTTCCTTTGTCATACCTGGAGCTGCTACTTCAATGTCATAAGCCTTTGCGCTTTCCTTGATGTTGACAGCAGGAGTTGCGAACTGCTTCTTTCCGACTGTTGGATAACCGTAGAAAAGATTGTCCTCGAAAAGATCATTTAAAAGTGATGGTAACCAAGTCTGGTTTCTACCATAAAGTCTTGTAGATGGTGTCATAATAAAAACCTCCAAGTTAAAGTTAAGTTATTGTTAGTTTGTTTTCTTCTATTTCTATCATTTCAACCGTATGTTGTGCGGTTTCGATTAAGATAAAGGCAAAGTGTGGACCAATGCTAAATTTGTTCTAATATATTGACAATTAGTCAGTTACGCTGTCAAAATGTCCACCCAAATGGACAAATTGTCATATTTTTGACTTCCATTAGCATTGTCGGCAAGATCAAAAGTAGTATCTTTAGATGTACCATAAATCGAATCACCTCCAATGAAGAAGTTTTTGTCAATAGTATTATCGTTTCTGCTTCTTGACCTGTTTATAGGGTACTCGCAGCCAAGTGACAGGGAAGCAAACTACGCAGGAGACAGAGTCCGTTTCAAGGCTCTTATGTATACTGATGAATACGCTGAGGAAGTTCATGTGACATTCGCTCATCAGTCCATTGAGTTCTTCCATAAACTCACATATGGAGAAGGGTGGATTATGGACAAGGTCACTTCCATTGAGAATCTCTCCAATGAAGAACTGTCCCAGTACAGTGTCATCATCTGTCCTGATGGTCTTCCGAGTTCAAAGAAGGAGAGACCGCTGTTTGAGTACTATATGGATCATGGTGGTGGATGCGTAGCATTCCATGCCTCAGGGTACAATGACAGTGATACAGCATGGCCATGGCTTAGCCAGTTTCTAGGATGCGGATACTTCAAGTGCAACAACTGGCCTCCTCAGCCGGTTCTAGTGGAAGTGGATGAGAGCAATCATCCGGTGACAAGAGCTCTTCCTAAGGAATTCGTTGTTCCAGCCAGTGAATGGTACCAGTGGCAGGATGATCTGAGATCCAAGGATAACATCCAGGTTCTTCTTAGTATCTCACAGAAGAACTATCCTGTGGGGCTGAAGGATATCGTGTACGGTGGAGACTGGCCGATTGTGTGGACAAACAGGAACTACAGGATGATATATCTTAATATGGGCCACGGAGACGAGGAGTATATTGACCCTACTCAGAACCTTCTTTTTACCAATGCTTTCAGATGGGTTGTGAGCACTGACCCGGCAGGCAATCCGTTCGATAAATAGACGAGTTTCGAAGTCGTAGTATACAATGAGTTGTCCCTCTATATATGAGGTGTTTGTACTCACACTCAGAGTCTAGTTGATTTTCGTTGAAACAAAATGCCCGTTCGTTGAAAATTGGGGATTTATTTAATTTGTGGCGAGATAATTGCTATTAATAAAGCAAAGAAAACTAAGATAATTGATTTGTGATTAATAGAGATTAAAGTTGGTAAAAGTATTGGTGGTTAACTCTCGTTGTAGTGATATAACCGTGAGTTAAGAAAAGAAGCAGTAGGGAGTGGTTCCTTACTGCTTCTTTCTTTATTTATTTGCTTGCTTGTTTGTTTGTCTATTTATTAGTCTCTGTAAAGTCAAAACTTTACTTCACAGCCTCACATAGCTGGTCAAGAGCTTTTGTGAGTATTGCTCTAGGAGTTCCAACATTCAGTCTCATGAATCCCTGTCCACCTGGACCGAACATCTCTCCGTCATTGAGGGCAAGATGAGCCTTGTTGACGAACAGATCAATAAGATCGTCGTGATTCAGTCCAAGGCCTCGGCAGTCAAGCCATACAAGGAATGATGCTTCAGGGCGAAGTGGTTTTATCTTTGGCATCTTCTGCTGGCAGTAGCTCTCAACGAACTGGATGTTTCCCTCGATATATCTAAGGAGCTCTTTTCTCCAGGACTCTCCGTTTCTGAAAGCAGCGATAGTTGCAATAGGGGAGAATAGGGTAGGTTCGTCAAATTCATTCGCGCTAAGCCATTTGTAGAACTTCGTCCTGATATCATCATTTGGGATGATGGAATAGGAACTTACAATTCCAGCGATGTTGAATGTCTTGCTAGGTGCTCCGAATGTTATACTGTTCATGGCAGCCTCTTCCGATACTGTCGCAAATGGTATATGCTTCTTTCCCCATAGGGCAAGATCGCAGTGAATCTCATCGGAGATTACAAGGATACCATGTTCCTTACAGAAGTGGGCAAGGGTCCTCAGTGTCTCCATGTCCCACATGATACCAGCTGGGTTGTGAGGATTGGAAAGAACGAGGATCTTGCACTTTGGATCGTAGACCTTTTCGAGGCCCTCAAAGTCCATGCTGTAAGATCCGTCCTCATTCTCTTTAAGAGGATTGAATACAACTTCGTAACCGTTTCCCTGAGGGGTTAGTCTGAATGGATGATACACCGGAGGCTGGATGATGACCTTCTCGTCCTTTTCAAGGAAAACATTGCATGCCATACCGATTCCCTTGACAATGCCAGGAATGAAGCTCAGCCACTCTCTCGTGACGTCCCAGTCATGGTGAGACTTGATCCAGACGATAACAGACGGCCAGCAGTCATCAGGTTCAACTGTATATCCGAACAGCGAGTGCTCGAGTCTTTTCTTTAGAGCGTCGGTTATGAAGTGCGGTGTCTCGAAGTCAAGATCAGCTACCCATAGAGGGAGAAGATCATCTCTATTGAATCTTCTTTTAAGGACCTCATGTTTGAGGTCTCCGCTACCGCTTCTATCAATGATTCTGTCAAAATCGTATGCCATGTCTTAGTGGATTAAGTATGTTATTTGCCGAGTATAAATATACGAAAAAAGAAGTTATATGATACATTCTGAGCCTTAGCGATGCCTAGTGGCCAGATCGTGACTAGTGTAACATGATAGTAATCAAAGACACTTATGCCGACCAATCATTTTACTCAATGTGTGGCAAAATGAGATATTATTATGTATTATTGGATGTATTATGCTATCTACTAAACTGGCTTGTAACTATTGGTTGTGAGAATGACATTTTGTAATATGCTCAATTCAGTATCATATATTGGATATTTTTTAAATAAATAATCAGAAATCGTCGAAAAGAATTGCCAGTAATTTTCGTAATATAGCTGTGGCAATATTGAAGATATATCAAATTATTATTAAATTTGCCACATAGCATATAATGTCAAAAACTATGAATAAAGTAATTGGAAACAACCTTAAAGCCCTTAGAGAAGCCAACAAGTTCACACAAGAGCGGACGGCAGAGTATCTTGGCTTAAAGAGATCGGCTTATGCAAATTATGAGTCTGGAGAAAGGGAGGCACCCATCACCGTCTTGGAGAAGGTTTGCTCGTTATTTGGATGTGACCTGGAAATGTTATTCTCAGAGGATAAAAGCGTAATAGACAATATGCTTGTCTGTGCGTTCCGCGCTGATGAACTCAGTGACAATGACATGAAAGAAGTCGCTCTATTTAAAGAAGTAGTAATGAATTATTTAAAAATGGACAACCTGCTTAAAAATGAATAAACTATCAATGGAACAAGCAGACTTTCTCGCTTCTAAAATGAGAGAGCTGCTTAATGCATCTCCTGCAGAACCTCTAAACATGAAAACTGTCATCAGGCAATTAAATATACTTACATTGTATAGACCGTTGTCGGACAAGCTATGGGGGCTATCTTTGGAAACAACTGACAAGAGCAAGAAGTTTATGCTGGTCAACAGTAATACCAGTAAAGGAAGCCAACATTTTACCATAGCACACGAATTATATCACCTGTATTTCGATCAAAAGCCTGAACCTCATTTTAGCGGAGCTGATACTGAATCTAATCTATCAGAGCGTTCTGCAAATAGGTTCGCATCAGCATTACTGATGCCTAAAAGCGGATTATTAAATAATATTCCAACAGAAGAGATCCAAACGAGTACAATCAGTGTTGATACCGCAATTAGATTGGAGTATCTGTTTGGCGTATCACATAAGACCCTAGTTGTAAGATTAAAGGAATTGCGTCTAGCCTCACAGAGTTGTGTGGATTATCTTCTTTCATTATCAATAAAGAAGGAAGCATGGATTCGTGGTTATGATAAGAGTCTTTACGAGCCAGGAAATAATGGCATTATTATCGGAGATTATGGAACTCTGGCGAAAAAACTCTTTGATAACGAACAAATATCAGAAGGGCATTATTGGGAACTTCTAAGTTTAATTGGACATGGAGAAAGTTAAAATTGTTCTTGATGCTGATGTCATTATACATTTCTCCAAAGCAAACAGACTTTCTATATTGCCTAGTATTCTTCCTGAATATGATCACATTGTTCTAAGCACTGTATACAATGAACTGATTTCGATACAGCAACAAATCGATAACCAGGTCATATTTCTTAAGAATCTCTCTGTTGAGGAATTTAATCCAACTGGTGATATGAGACGTGAATACGCCGTTTTGTCATCGCGTTTCGGAAAAGGAGAAAGTGCATGTATGGCCTATTGCAGGTTCACCAACAATGTAATTGGAAGCAGCAACCTCAAGGATGTCAAAGAATACTGCACTAAGCAGAAAATCACATACCTGACCACGCTGGATTTCCTGTATTATGCTTATGTGAGAAATATAATGTCAAAAGAAGAGTGTGACCAATTCATGCAGGATGTCACTTCAGGTGGTAGTAAACTACCGACAGTTGATATTGCCACATATACCCCTAATAGTCATCTATAGTTTTTAATTAAATTAGCTCCTAATATCGAAAACTCCGACAGGGTCTTGTTCTGCCGGAGTCATTTTGTTTTGTAGTGCAAATAATAATTATAATCTCTTTTCTTTTAGATTGAAGCGGAGGTTGTAAGGGCCTGAGACCAATCAGTGATAGCAAGAGAAGCCTCTACTTCAGTCTTGGAGATGATCCAGTCTGGGACTTCTACTCCAGGACGTGTGATTGAAATCTCAGAGATGTTGTAGACCTTGTTGCTCTCAATCTCAGGAAGGGTGACAGGGTAGTAGTAGAGCTGACCGTCGATTCTGGCTTCCACAACAAGACGAGTGTGTCTAGGTGACCAGGTAACAGAATCCGAGTCTTTCTCTGTCATGTTAGGGTAGACATAGAATGTGTGCTTCTCTTCATATGAACCACCGTCCAGAAGTGGAGTGCCCACCTTGTCAATCAGGAAATCCTTACAAGAGTAGTTGTTGAATGAAGGATTGCACCAAAGGGTAGGGTCGTTTCCACCTAAGTAGAAGTTGCCTGGTACATTGATCATGTAGATGTTCTCGATTACGAAGTCAGACTCTCTGAACGAAGGAGTGCTCGCCATGTCTCTTGTAATCTTTGACAGTGTAACCTTTGAGGCGATTCTACTGATAGGAATAGACACCGTTGTACTCTGACGAAGGGTGAGGTCCTTGCATCCCCACATAACAAATGAATTAGTCTCGTTATCTGACATGTAGTTAGGAACTTCGAGAAGTTCGTCCAGATACTTGATGTAGTCAAGGGATGGTCCGTTTACAATGGTGTAGATGGTCTTCTCTCCAGAGAGACATTCAACAGTGAGATTGTCCTGATTCTCTGCGCAGCCGTATGTATCCAATGTGCCGTTAGAAGAGAATACCAGCACCTGGAGAAGATTGACTCTAGCCTCGTCTTCGGCGGTAATGGTAGTTGACTTGGAAGAAGTGTCGAGGGATGATTTGATTCATACCTTGAGCGAAACAATCTCGTTGAACTGGTCATCATCGGAGCAAGTGTGTTCGAAGATGCAAGATGATGCGAGGAGTGCTGCTGCAGCTACTGCAGATGCACTGAAAAGGGTTCTAGTAAGTCCTTTCATAATAAAGTAGATTTAAGTTAATGAATTTGTTTTTGGTTTAAGCATGTCAATAAGGCCTGCTGTCTTTTCGATAGCCTTGTTCTCTGGAGTTTCTCCATCCTGGAGATCCATAAACAGACTGACAAGAGATGCTAGTGCATCAATGCGGATCTTGTTCTTTTTGGCACGCTTAAGACTGATGATTGTGAGAGTTGCGGACGCAACAGTCATTGTAAATGTGACACCTGCAAGTACGCCTGCCAGGTTAATAAGTGTTGATGGGTTCATAATTAGTGAGTTTAGATTATATATAAAATAAGTGTTACTTGATTGTTGTAAGCTATAGGCTACGCCTAAGCCCTACTGAGAGGGAAGGACGGATAGCTTTTATTCCAGATCCGAAGTCGTACCCAAGTGAAGTATCTATTATGACATCCAAATGTCTTCCTATATAGAGTTCCTCCATGAGTCCTACCGACAGACCCCATAGGAGCTTTTCCTTGGAGATACCGGATACCGATAGAGAAGAAGAGGGGATGCTCCCTCTATAGTTTACCCATTCGTAACCGATATACGCTTTTAGAGGAATATAGACAGATAGGTAACGGTTCCAAAGAGATACCACTCTTTGGGAATATGTGTACCCTGTCTGGATATCAAGGCTAGCAAGAGTCTCCCCGGAGCTGGTTGGCTTGTCCATTTCACTGATGCTGACGGATCCCTCATGAATCCCCGAGGAATCGTATCAGCCAAGAGATAGGGTAGTGCCTCAGCCTTTGAAGAGGTAGATCTGTTCAATCGAGACAACTTTCTGATTGATCATCTTTTCCTGCGCATTGGCAGAACTTCCGAAATGCACTAGAGTAAAGAATACAGAGATAAGTAGTAATGCTTTTTTCACAGCGTTTAAGTTTTTGTTGTTGTTTCTGGGTGCAAAGATAAGTGAAAATATATTAAAAACAATAGAAAGTGTATAAATACATTAAAAATGTAAGAAAAAATATCATTTTATCGCCTTTGTTTACCTTTTACCCTGGTCTGTCATATAGTTATGTCCCCTCTAGAAGAGATCTTATGTAAGGAAGCCAGTTATTAGTCCTTATAAGACCGATTTTGGGCTCTTTTTGGGGTGAAAAGAAGAATTTTTACATTTTATGTGTAAAAATTACTCAAAATATTTGCTTGTGTCAAAAATACACAATATATTTGTTGTGTAAAAAATACTCAC
>JAKSJT010000101.1 GCA_024402125.1 Bacteroidales bacterium | reverse complement strand
ATTATACGGCGTCAGAGACGCTGCTTAACTTTCAAAAATTTAACGAACTATTGTAGTAAACAACCAATAACAAAATAACTAGACTTTATGCAACATCTAAAATTCGGAACTATTGCCCTTGCACTTCTTGCCATGGCAAGCTTTAGCTCAAATGCTCAGAATTCAGCTGCAGAACTTTCAAAGATGCAGGCTGAATTCCAGAATCCTCCTTCATCTGCTCGTCCAAGAGTATGGTGGCACTGGATGAATGGTAACATCACAAAGGATGGTATCAAGAAGGATATTGACTGGATGCATCGTGCCGGTATCGGTGGTTTCCATAACTTCGATGCAGGTATGTCAACTCCAGCAATTGTAGAGAAGAGACTTGAGTATATGACTGATGAGTGGAAGGATGCTTTCCAGTACGCCATCTCTCTTGCTGACAGCTATGATATGGAAGTCGGTATCGCCAGCTCTCCAGGTTGGAGCTGTATGGGTGGCCCATGGGTTGCACCTAAGGATGCTATGAAGAAACTCACATGGAGAGAGACTATCGTTGAGGGTGGAAAGTCTATAAAGATGACTCTTCCTGCTCCATATAAGACAGTAGGTACATTCCAGGATGTAGCTACATCATCCAGAGTATTTGGTGATGGCAGCGCTAAGCCTGTTGAAGAATATTATGAGGATATCGCAGTGATTGCTGTCAAGCTTCCAGCTGAGGACCAGACTATGGCACAGATGGGTGCAACAGTATCTGTAAGTGGTGGTGATTTCACACTCGAGCAACTGACTAACGGCTCCCTCGCTGATGGACAGGTTCTTTCAGGAGATAACCTTTGGATTCAGTATACATTCCCTAAGGCTAAGACAATCAAGGCAGTGACCGTTGGTGGTCTTGCTAGCCGTAGCCAGTGGTCTGATGCACCATATACTTATCCTGCAACTCTTCAGTCAAGTAATGATGGTGTTCACTTCACAGATGTTGCTAAGATCCCTTGTCCAACTAATCCAGTTTATCAGCAGACAATCGAGGTTCCTGCTACAACAGCTAAGTACTTCCGTCTTTCAGTAGATAAGCCAGCTACAAATGCTGGTGGTATGGGATTCGGAAGAGGTCCAGCACAGATTTCTATCTCAGAGTTTGTTCTCTTCCCAACTGAGAAGGTAAACCACTTCGAGGAGAAGGCTGCTTTCGCTACTCCTCATGATGTCAATGACTATCCAACAGTAGGTGGTGGAAAGTATGCTCAGCTTAAGGATGTAGTTGATCTCACCAATAGAGTTGACTCTGAGGGTAACCTTTCATGGAATGCTCCTAAGGGTAACTGGAAGATCTATCGTTTCGGATTCTCTCTGACAGGACATAAGAATAGCCCCGCATCACCTGAGGCAACAGGTCTTGAGGTCGATAAGTTCGATGTGAAGGCTTGGACTAAGTACTTCCACACTTATCTTGATATGTATCAGGAGGCATCGGGTGGTATGCTCGGTCAGAAGGGTATTCAGTATATCCTTACAGACTCTTATGAGGCAGGTCCTCAGACTTGGACTCCAGAGATGATGAAGCAGTTCCAGACTAGAAGAGGATACAATCTTCTTTATTGGCTTCCTGTATTGACAGGTCAGATTGTCGGTTCTCCTGAGGAGAGTGACCAGTTCCTCTTTGATTTCAGAGAGACTATCGGTGAACTTTATGCTGAGAACTATGACAGAATCAACGAGTTCGTTAAGGAATATGACCTAAAGGGCCGTTATAGTGAGTCTCAGGAGAATGGCCGTATCTTCCAGGTTGATGGTATGGACATCAAGAGAACAGCAACTATCCCTATGTCAGCTGCCTGGATTCCAGAATCTGCAGCTAATGCCTACAGAAAGACAATGAATGAGGCTGATGTCAGAGAGTCTGCTTCAGTAGCTCATATCTTTGGTCAGAATATCGCTGCTGCTGAGTCTATGACTGTAGGTGGTGGCGCAGCTAACGCCTATACATATTTCCCTGGTAACCTTAAGCCAATCGCTGACTCTGAGATGGCAGCCGGTCTTAATAGATTCGTTATCCATGAGTCTGCTCACCAGCCAAGTGATGACCATATCCCTGGTCTTTCACTTATGTCAGTTGGTCAGTGGTTCAATCGTCATGAGACATGGGCAGAGCAGGCTAAGGCTTGGACAGACTATCTTGCAAGAAGCTGCTATATGCTCCAGCAGGGTAAGTTCATCGCTGATGTACTTGTTTACTATGGTGAGGGTTCAAACATTACAGGTCAGTATGGCCTTGAGTTCTTCCCAATTCCAGAAGGATACAACTATGACTTTGTTAACCCTACAGCCCTCAAGCAGGAGGTTAGCGTTAAGAACGGCAAATTCGTTACAAGAAGCGGACAGAGCTATGAGGCCCTCTATCTTGACAAGAACATGAAGCAGATGTCACTTTCTGTTTTGAGAAAGCTTGCTGAGTTTGCTCAGGCTGGTGGTATCATCTGTGGTAACATGCCTGAAAGACCAGCATCTAAGTCTGATTCGGTTGATGAGTGGAACTCACTTGTTAAGAAGATTTGGGGTGGAACATATCCTAACGTTTCTACAGGAACAAAGCTTATCGCAGTTCTTAAGGAGAAGGGTATCAAGAGAGATGTGACATATCCATCTAGTGATGAGTTCAGATTTGTTCATAGAAGAACTGATAATGCTGACATCTACTGGGTGAACAAGCCATCAGAGAGATATCTCTCAACATCACTCGGTTTCAGAGTTAACGGTAAGGTTCCTCATGTATGGGATCCAGTTACTGGAACTATCAGTGATGTCTCTTACCAGATTCAGGATGATGTAACTTATGTTACAATGACACTCCTCCCTGATGATGCTCAGTTTATTGTATTTGCAGGTGAGCCTACAACAAAGTCTCTTACTCTTCCTAAGAAGGTCGAGACTGAGCTTATGACTGTAACCGGAGCATGGGATATCAAGTTCCAGGAAAGAAGAGGTGCTCCTGAGTCTGCAACATTCGATAAGCTCATGTCTTACACTGAGTCTCCAGTTGCCGGTATCAAGTACTTCGCTGGTGAGGCTGTATACACAAAGAAGATTGTCTTTACAGGTAAGGATGGCGCTATCGTTCTTGATCTTGGTGATGTTCGTAATGTTGCTGAGGTTAAGGTTAACGGAAAGTATGTTGCTACTCTTTGGAAGTTCCCATATAAGGTTGATGTTACCGAGTATCTCAATGAGGGTGAGAATGACCTGGAGATTAAGGTTGTGAACTCTTGGAAGAACAGACTTATCGGTGACCAGCAGCCTGAGACTACAGAGAAGATAACATTCACATCTGCATCATACTACAAACCTACAGATGCTGTGATCCCTTCAGGTCTTCTTGGTCCTGTACGCCTAATTTCAGTAAAATAAGTAGGGAATAGTTTTGTTATAAGAATGTGGACGTGTGCACAAATTATTTGAATTCTGATACTCAAATTAGCATTATAATATTTTGGAGTATTTTTAAGCAACACGATATACCAATGAAAAAGTATTTTGTTACAATTCTTACTTTACTCCTTTGCGTAGGTCTCTACGCTGAGGATTTTAATGAAGGATGGACATTCTGGTTCGATGGTCATGAGAAGGAGACAATTCGACTCCCTCATGATGCCATGATCCATATGCCAAGAAGTGCAGACGTTCCTAGTGGAAGCTCTATCGCTTTCTATCATGGTGGTTTGTTCCATTACGAGAAGACATTCGATGTTACTGCTGAGATGCTTTCAAAGCATGTCACATTCAACTTCGAGTGCGTTTACATGAACTCTAAGGTTTACATCAATGGCCAGCTCGCAGGTGGTATTCCTTATGGCTACTCTCAGTTCAGTGTTTGTGCTGATGGTCTCTTGAAGGAGGGTAAGAACACTATCCTTGTTGATTCTGATAACTCAAAGATGCAGGATAGCCGCTGGTATAGTGGTGCCGGCATCTATCGTCCAGTAGAGATGGTAGTACAGGATCCTATCCACATCGAGACTGTTCACGTTTCTACTCTTTCTATTGCACCTAAGGCTAAGCTCCTTGTTGAGACAAAGCACGTTGGTGGTAAGCCAAGAGTTGAGATCCTCTATGGTGACAAGGTCGTTGCCAAGGGTAAGGGTAAATCTGCAAAGATTAAGGTAAAGAACCCTAAGCTCTGGAATGCTGAGCATCCTGATCTTTATACTGTAAAGGTTTCTCTTAAGAACAAGAATCAGATTACTGATGTATATACAAGTACATTCGGTATCAGAACACTTGAGTGGAGCACAAAGGGTTTCTTCGTTAATGGTGAGAATGTCCTTCTTAAGGGTGGATGTCTTCACGCTGATAATGGTATCCTCGGTATGGCTGAGTATGATGATGCAGCTGCTAGAAAGATCAGTATTCTTAAGGAATATGGTCACAATGCTGTAGGAAGTGCTCACCAGCCTAGGTCTGAAGCAATGCTTAAGGCTTGCGACGAGCAGGGTATGTACGTTATGGATGAGCTCTGGGATATGTGGTTCTCACCAAAGAATGCAAATGACTATGGTAACTGGTTCATGGATAACTATCACAATGACATTACAGCCATTGTTGAGAAGGACTTCAACCACCCATGTGTAGTTATGTATTCAATTGGTAATGAGGTTAATGATCCAAAGACAGAAGAGGGTATGAGAGTTGCTCATGATATCGTAGCTTCGCTGCATGCAATTGACGCTTCTCGTCCAACCACAATGGGTGTTAACCTTGCATTCCTTGGCCCACGTGGTATGCGTGGTCTATTTGGTGGTCCATCTGATGACAAGAAGGATGAGCCAGCAAAGGAAGAAGATGATCAGTATGGCGGAAATGTATCACTCCGTTTCAATGAGGCAGTTCAGGCTAGTGCTGGAAAGATTGGTGAAGCAGTTTTGACTCATGAGATTGACTCTGCTACAACTCCTATCCTTGACGCTCTTGATATCGCTGGTTATAACTATGCAGTTGCACGTTATCCAATCGAGAAGGATTATCATCCTGACAGAATTGTTGTAGGTTCGGAGACTTATCCACCTGATATCTATACAACATGGCAGCTTGTTAAGGAACTTCCTTACGTTATCGGTGACTTCATGTGGACTGCATGGGATTATCTTGGAGAAGTTGGTGCTGGAGCTTGGACATACGAAGGCGAGGGTACAGGCTTTACAAAGACATATCCTTGGAAGCTTGCTAACTCAGGTTCTATCGATATTCTTGGTAACCCAACAGGTGAGACTTATCTTTCTAAGATTACTTGGGAGGAGAATCCGGGATCATGCTACCTTGCTGTTCGTCCTGTAAGAAAGGATCCAGTTGTCAGCAGAAGTATCTGGAGAAGCTCAAACTCTATTCCATCTTGGTCATGGAAGGGTTGTGAAGGAATTCCAGCAGTCGTTGAAATCTACTCTCTTGCTGAGAAGGTAGAGCTCTATCTTAACGGTAAGAAGCTTGATGAGGGTACACCTGAGAATGGTCTTATCATGTTCCAGTTCCCTTACGAGCCTGGTAAGCTTGAGGCTAAGGCTTATATCGGTGGTGAGCTTACAGGTACAAGTGTTCTTGAGAGTGCAACAGGTAACATCAATATCGCTGTAAGACCTGAGAAGGAGACTATCGGTGTTGGTAATCTTGCTTATGTAAACATTAATCTAGAGGGTGAGAATGGTGTTGTTGAGGCACATGCTGACAGCCAGCTTAGCGTTAAGGTTGAAGGTGGTGAACTTCTTGGTTATGGTTCAGCAAGAGCTATTTCTACAGACATCTATGACTCTGGTTCACACCTCACATACTATGGTAAGACTCAGGCTATCATTCTTGCAACAAACCTTGGTACAATCAAGGTTACTGCATCAGGTGCTGGTTACAAGGATGCAACAGCTACTGTAACTGTTAAGTAGTACAGAAAGACATTAAAGTCTATATAAAGAAATGCGGCTTCTGGATAACCCAGGAGCCGTTTTCTTTTAATAGATAAGTTGAATTCTATTACAATCTAGGATAGTCTAAAGCATCGATATCGTGAACATCACACCTGCAATTATTGGATCACTATCTGGAGATAAACTCCTTTAGTGATCCATTCTGTTATTATCTGTTTCGAATTCTAGTTCATGAAGAAGAAGAACAGTGCCATCCATTCCATTGGAACATCCTTGGCATGACCGATAGTGTGGTATCTGTAGTCCTGTACTGTTCCGTCTTCCTTTATATGTCCTACGGTCTTGTAGGCTGAGTTCTGGACAGTTCCATCTTTTTTGATATGACCGACTGTTCTACGTTTGTCATCCTGATAGGTGCCATCCTTGATGTGGCCTATGGTCTTGTATGCCCTGTCCTGGATAGTGCCATCCTTTTTGATATGTCCGATGGTCTTGTAACCCTGATCCTGTATTGTTCCATCGGATTTTATGTATCCGACAGTCTTGAATCCACTGTCGGTTATCCTTTGTGCGGATGCCGAAAAGCAGACAAGAAGGAGTGTTGTTATTAGTGTGGCTATACGATACATGTTACGAATATAATAAAAATAGTCTAACTTTACATCATCATAAACGCAAGATACATGCCAACACAAAATATCAATCTAAGAACAGGAATTGTTCTTTCCTTAATCTCTGTATGTCTTATGTTGCTTTCCACCAATGCTTCATCGCAGACAAGGGAGGAAAGACTAAAGAACCATATCTACTATTTCGCAAGCGACTCCCTTCAGGGAAGGGAAGCTGGAACAGAGTATTCAGCTAAAGCAGCCGACTATATCATCTCCGAGTTTGAGCAGATAGGTGTGATCCCTCTGTTCGAGTCAGGATGGAAGATGGAGTTCACCAATCCTGCATATCCGGGCAGAAAGTTCGCTGATGTTGTCGGAATGATCCCAGGAAGTGATCCCGAGTTTATGAATGAGCTCATTGTTGTCGGTGCTCACTTTGATCATCTTGGAGTCAGAAGTGACGGAGAAGTGTTCAATGGAGCAGATGACAATGCATCAGGATCAGCCGCTCTCATTGAGATAGCAAGGCTTCTTAAGCAGAATCAGCAGAACCTTAAAAGAACAGTTGTTTTAGCGGGATTCGATGCGGAGGAGATTGGTCTTTACGGATCTTCTGCTCTTTCGGACGCATTTAGAAAGAACTCCCTTATCCCGAATGTCAAGCTTATGATAAGCGTTGATATGGTAGGTTGGCTTGAAAAGGGTGGTGCACTTACCTTGGAAGGTGTCGCAACTATAAAGGATGGAAAGAAGGTACTTCAGAAGTATGCCTCCTCCTGCGACCTTTCTTTGAAACTGAAGAACTTTGAGAGGTCCATTCTGACAGCGACAGACACTGAGAGCTTTGCTCAGATGCATGTCCCGACTCTAGCAGTTACAACAGGACTGAAGTCTCCATATCATAAGGTAGGGGATGACGCTGACCTTATTGACTACAGGGGACTGGATAAGATATCTGTATATATGGCAGATGTAGTGTCGGACATCGCATCTGATCCGTTCTTCCTGTCTTCTGGGAAGGTGGCTCCAAAGCACAGGAACCCTGTCCCTGCCTTTGAGATAGCACCGAAGGTCGGAATCGGTAAATCTACCTTGAGGTTCCCTGGGTCATCAATCAATGCAAAGGCAGCATTCTCATACGAGGCAGGCCTTGCTGCAAAATTGAACTTCTCATATTTTGCACTCCAGGCAGAAGGACTATACAGCGTGGAGTCATCGTACTTCCCGGTTGAGAGTGACTTGTTCGGCAGCAAGGATACATATAAGATGAGTTCAGTGACTGTACCGGCTTATTTAATGGTGCAGTTCCAGGACAGGTTGCAGAGAGGATGTGTGGGAGTGGGACCGTACTATAAGAGAGTCCTTGACAGTTCGTACGGTGATACTATGACAAATGCCCCAGCTGTTAACTCGAACCAGTTCGGAGCTTCGGTTATTCTGGGAGCGGGTATTGGCCATCTGACAGTAAGCTTTGACGGAAGATAGCAGGTAGGACGGTTCTTCTCAGGAGACGCTCCAAAGGCTCGTATGATAACCAGCATGATATCACTTGGGTATTGGTTTTAACTAATAAAGCGTATTGTTATGGACGTATTTGAAATGAAATTCTCCAAAGTGTTTCCTCTTCTTATAGCTAAGGCTGTACGAAAGGGAAGGGAAGAGGACGAAGTATATCATGTCACCCAGTGGCTTACAGGATACAGTAAGGATGCTCTTAGGAAAATGCTGGAGTCGGAGGCAACCTATGGAGATTTCCTTCGTGGTGCTCCTTCAATGAATCCTCTTCGCTTTGGGGTTAAAGGAAGTGTCTGCGGAGTAAAACTGGAGACAATAGAAGATCCTCTTATGAAGGATCTCCGAATTCTAGATAAGTTGGTCGATGACCTTGCAAAAGGAAAACAGATGGAGAAGATACTCCCAAAGCAATAGAGATTTATTATGACGAAAAGACTCAATAAGACTATTGCCGTATTTGCAGCACTAATACTATCACTTCTTTCTCTATCAGCAAAGGAGTACAAGGTATCAGGTCCTCAGGGAGGACTTGCTATGAACATTACTCTTCCTGATAACTTTAACCCTAAGACTGATAAGTGTCCTATGGTTATTCTTATGCACGGAATCTTCTCAAGCAAGAACTTCACTCCAATGCCGCAGATTGCAAAGTCATTAGCTAAAAGGGGAGTTGCTTCTATAAGATTTGATTTTGGAGGACATTGGGCAAGTGAAGGGAAGATGATAAACATGACAATCCCTAAGGAACTTCAGGATGCAAGGGCTATGTGGGATTATGCATCGACTCTACCGTATGTTACAAGCATTTCACTGCTGGGACATTCTCAGGGAGGAGTTATCGCAAGTATGACAGCAGGATTGCTTGCATCGGAAGGAAAGGCTCCGAAGTCTCTTGTTCTGCTGGCACCAGGATCTGTTATCAAG
>JAKSJT010000100.1 GCA_024402125.1 Bacteroidales bacterium | reverse complement strand
ACGAAACAAACTTACTTTACCTTTACATTTTCTTTATAAACCATGCAAAGATAACCCCGATAACAGAGAAAAAAAAACATACTATAATATATATCACCCATACAACCCTATTGATTATCAATTAGTTAGCAAAAGTCATTTCATTGTTTCAAAATAATCAAAGCGAAAAACCCACATTTCAAGCACTTAAAACGCCTATTATTTTCAATATTAAAATTGTTTTCCCAACTTTTTGCTTCTAATTGCTGATTCGGAAAAAATAATTTCGATGTTCTGGCTAAAAAATACAAGATTTAGTTATGACTACAATAATCTAAGAAACCACCTGAAAACACTGAAATCAGCTCAAATTGAGGAAAATCCGTCCTAAAATTGCTAAAATCGGTCCTCAATCGCCCATATAGGTCATTCAAATGCAAAAAATTTTGATTCAAATTTGTTAAAAAATTTTTGTCAATTCAGCAAAATGCCTATATTTGCAGTGTTAGGCGAAACTAAGATTCACAAGCTATTTAACCTACACAGCTTGCCTGAACTTAATACATGATAATTTCAATACGATAAATATATTACTCAAAGGATGGTTTAACTCTTCAGCTGTGAAGCTACAGGAATTAAAGAGAAAGGATGCTCATTGTGGGCATCCTTTCTTCTTTGATATACTCCCAGTGTAGCATAGAAAAACGACACAGTAGAACTACCAATGGGTGTCTTCTGCGTCGCTACTGTACCCCCTTGCGGATTCGAACCGCAACCGTCAGAACCGGAATCTGAAATTCTATCCATTTAACTAAGGGGGCATTCCTAGTACAAAGGTAATTAAATAATGATGATTTAGTGAATAAATAGTTCGCAGTCTCCCATTATTTGCTTATATTTGTATATATTAGTCTTATTATGAAAAAAGCATATGTATTCCCCGGTCAGGGTTCTCAATTCCCTGGTATGGCCAAGGATCTTTATGATTCAAATCCTTTGGCAAAAGAGATGCTGGAAAAGGCTAACGAGGTTCTTGGATTTAGAATCACAGATATAATGTTCGAAGGAACAGCTGAAGATCTTAAAGCAACCAAAGTAACCCAGCCAGCTATTTTCCTCCACTCTGTAGTTCTTGCAGCTTGTACAGAAGATTTCGCACCAGATATGGTAGCAGGTCACTCTTTAGGAGAGTTCTCGGCTCTCGCAGCTGCTGGAGCAATGAAATTCGAAGACGCACTCAAACTCGTTTATATCAGAGCCACCGAAATGCAGAAATGCTGCGAATCTGTTCCTGGAACAATGGCAGCTATTATCGGACTCTCTAACGAACAGGTAGAAGAAGTTTGTGCTAGCGTTGAAGGTAAAGGTGTAGTAATTCCTGCAAACTACAACTGCGATGGACAGGTTGTCATCTCAGGAGATGCTGATGCAGTAGCAGAGGCTTGCGAAAAGGCAAAGGCAGCAGGTGCAAAGAGGGCTCTTCCTCTTGCAGTATCTGGAGCGTTCCACTCCCCTCTTATGGAACCTGCCAGAATCGAGCTTGGCAAAGCTATCGAGGCTACAGAAATCGTAGCTCCTAAATGTCCAATCTATCAGAATGTATGTGCAGAGGCCGTATCTGACCCTGCAACAATCAAAGCAAATCTACTCTCTCAGCTCACAAGCCCAGTTAAATGGACTCACTCTGTCAAGAACATGATTGCAGACGGAGCTGAATCATTCACAGAACTCGGTCCTGGAACAGTTCTTCAGGGTCTTGTTAAGAGAATCAGCGGAGGCAGTGTTGCTATTGATGGTAAATGTTAATTTGATTTACACTGAAACACAAAATAACTTTTAATATCTAAGAATTATGGCAAAAGAAAAAAAATTCATCACCTGTGATGGTAACTTTGCTGCATCAAACATCGCATATCTATTCAGCGAGCATGCAGCGATTTATCCTATCACCCCGTCTTCAACAATGGCGGAAAACATTGATGAGTGGGCCGCTCATGGTAAAAAGAACCTCTGGGGCGAAGTTGTTAAGGTAACAGAAATGCAGAGTGAGGGTGGTGCTGCCGGTGCAGTACACGGATCACTTCAGGCTGGTGCTCTTACAACAACTTATACAGCATCTCAGGGTCTTCTTCTCATGATCCCTAATATGTATAAGATTGCAGGTGAAATGCTCCCTACAGTATTCCATGTATCAGCACGTGCACTTGCTTCTTCATCACTTTCAATCTTCGGTGACCATCAGGATGTAATGGCATGCCGCCAGACAGGTTTCGCCATGCTCGCATCTAGCTCAGTTCAGGAAGCTCAGGACCTTGCTGCTGTTGCACACCTTTCAACAATCAAGTCTAGCATTCCTTTCCTTCACTTCTTCGACGGTTTCCGTACATCACACGAAATCCAGAAGATCGAGGCAATCGATGAAGCTGACCTCAAGGGTCTCGTAAGCAAGAAGTCTCTTGCTAAGTTCCGTGAGAGAGCTCTCAACCCAGATTCTCCTGTAACAAGAGGTACAGCTCAGAACGGTGACGTATACTTCCAGGCTGTTGAGTCTAGAAACCAGTACTACGATGCAGTTCCAGATGTAGTTGCACGTTACATGGGTGAGATCAGCGAGCTCACAGGTAGAACATACCGTCCATTCGAGTACTACGGAGCAGAGGATGCTGAGAACATCATCGTTGCTATGGGTTCAGTTACTGAGACAATCAAGGAAACTATCGACTACCTCGCTAAGCGCGGTCGTAAGGTAGGTCTCGTAACAGTTCATCTCTATCGTCCATTCTCTGAGAAGTACTTCTTCAGTGTTCTTCCTAAGCACGTTAAGAAGATTGCTGTTCTTGACAGAACTAAGGAGCCAGGAGCACTCGGAGAGCCTCTCTACCTCGATGTTAAGGCTATGTTCCAGGACAAGCCTGGCACACCAGTTATCGTAGGTGGCCGCTATGGACTTTCTTCAAAAGACACAACTCCTGCACAGATCGTTGCAGTTTATGATAATCTTGATCAGAACGAGCCTAAGAACGGCTTCACAATCGGTATCGTTGATGACGTTACATTCAAGAGCCTCAAGATCAAGAGCGAGCTTTCAATTGTAAAGCCAGGCACAACAGAGTGTAAGTTCTATGGTCTTGGTTCAGATGGTACAGTAGGTGCTAACAAGAACACTATTAAGATCATTGGTAGCCATACTCCTAAGTACTGCCAGGGTTATTTCGACTATGACTCAAAGAAGTCTGGTGGTTACACATGTTCACACCTTCGTTTCGGTGACGTTCCAATCAAGGCTCCATACCTTGTATCAACACCTGATTTCGTAGCTTGCCACGTTCCTTCATACCTTACAAAGTATGATGTTCTCAAGGGAATTAAGAAGAATGGTACACTCCTTCTTAACTCACTTTGGGATGAGAAGGAGACTCTCGAGAGAATTCCTGATCACGCAAAGGCAGTTATCGCTAAGAAGAACATTACCCTTTATATTATTAACGCTACAAAGATCGCAGCTGAGATTGGTCTTGGTGGTAGAACTAACACTATTCTCCAGAGCGCATTCTTCAAGATCACTAACATCATTCCTTACGAGGATGCAGTTAAGTTCATGAAGGACGCTATCGTTAAGAGCTACGGTAAGATGGGTGAGAATGTCGTTAACATGGACTATGCAGCTGTTGACCGCGGTGGTGAGTACCAGAAGGTAGAGATCCCTGCAGAGTGGGCAGAAATCAACGCTAAGTTCGAGAATCCTAACAAGGATCGTCTTGCTCCTTCATTCGTTAAGGATATCGCAGACGTTGTTAACGCACAGGCTGGTGACACACTTCCAGTTAGCTCATTCATGCCATACGCAGACGGTACAATGCCTGCAGGTACAGCAGCATACGAGAAGCGTGGTGTAGCAGTAGTTGTTCCTGAGTGGAACGCTGAGGCTTGTATCCAGTGTAACTCTTGTGCATTCGTTTGTCCTCACGCTGCTATCCGTCCTTACCTCCTTACAGAGGATGAGGCTGCTGCAGCTCCTGCATCAGTTAAGATGGCTCAGGGTAAGGCTAACCTTAAGGATTACAAGTATGCTCTTGCTGTTTCAGTTGCTGACTGTACAGGTTGTGGTAACTGTGCTGACGTTTGTCTCTCTAAGCCAGAAAAGGCTCTCAAGATGGTTCCATATCTTGGACAGGAGGCTGAGCAGGCCAACTACGATTACCTCCACTCTAAGGTTGGTTATAAGGAGTCTGTTCTCAACAAGGCAGCTTCTGTTAAGAACGTTCAGTTCGCACAGCCACTCTTCGAGTTCTCAGGCGCTTGCGCTGGTTGTGGTGAGACACCATATATCAAGAACATCACACAGCTCTTCGGTGATCATATGATGATCGCTAACGCTACAGGTTGCTCTTCTATCTACGGTGCTTCATTCCCTGCATCTCCATACTGCACAAATGACAAGGGTCACGGTCCAGCTTGGGCTAACTCACTCTTCGAGGACTTCTGTGAATTCGGTCTTGGTATGAAGCTCGGTTCTGACCGTGCACGCCAGACAGTTGAAGATACAATGAAGGCTCTCGTTGCTGATGAGGCTGTTAGCGCTGAGATTAAGGAACTCTGCCAGAAGTGGATTGACAACAAGAACGATGCAGCTGTAACTCGCGAGGTTGCTGATAAGCTCGTTCCTATGGCTGAGGCTTGCGGTTGCAACAACTGCAAGAAGATCGTAGAGTACAAGCACTACCTCCCTGCTCGTTCACAGTGGATCTTCGGTGGTGACGGTGCATCTTACGATATCGGTTACGGCGGACTTGACCACGTACTCGCTTCAGGTGAGAACATCAATATCCTCGTTCTTGATACAGAGGTTTACTCTAACACAGGTGGACAGTCTTCTAAGGCAACTCCAGTTGGTGCTATCGCTAAGTTCGCTGCATCAGGTAAGAAGATCCGTAAGAAGGACCTCGGTATGATGGCAATGAGCTATGGTTACGTATATGTAGCACAGGTAGCAATGGGTGCATCTCCAGCTCAGTACCTCAACGCTATTAAGGAAGCTGAGGCTTATGATGGACCATCACTCATCATCGCTTACGCTCCATGTATCAACCATGGTCTTAAGGCAGGTATGGGTCTCAGCCAGAAGGAGGAGAAGCTTGCTGTTGATTGCGGTTACTGGCATCTTTACAGATACAACCCAATGCTCGAGGAGCAGGGTAAGAACCCATTCACACTTGATAGCAAGGCTGATCCAGATTGGGACAAGTTCCAGGACTTCCTTAAGGGTGAGGTTCGTTTCGCATCCCTCTACAAGCTGTTCCCAGACAGAGCTCAGGAACTCCTTGACAAGACAGAGGAATTCGCAAAGATCCGTCTCAACAACTACAAGAAGCTTGCAGGCAAGTAATCTTGTAAGTTGAGAAATCAATAACTTACTCGCTGGTTTTCTAGATTAGAGAATCAGCGAGTATTTTTTTAAGCTGTTTAAATGTTAAAGACTCTTCTATTGTAGAAGACGCTGCCTGCATAAAGATATCTGCCTGCAGATAAGGAAGTGGGAAATCAATCGTCTTCAAAGAGTCATTTACAGTGCTACTCAGGGCAATCTGAGGCAATATTCCGACTATTGTATCGGATGACGATATCATAGCCCTTACAAGCTCAAGAGATTCACTATAGCAAATGACTCTGGATCTAAGATCTAGCGGCAATGCATCTTTATATAGGGAATAACAGCAAATCGGAGCAGAATCAAAATCAGATCGTCCTGATGTAATAGAATCATATGCTCCACTGGATGCAACGATAGTTGCAGGTAGTATACCTATAATATTATTATAGGAGTCAAAATTGATGGCATCAGTTCTAAGCTTGGCGTATATTGTAATATCCGAGTTCTCTCCGACTGGTAGAACTGAAAATCTAGCCTTAGCATTAGAAGAAATTATGGAAGAAAGGACTGGCGGCAGAATACAATCACTTACAATAGTGTCTGCAGAAATTGTTATCTGTTTTGAGAAAGCAGAAGACCCCACAGTTCCGAACATATTGTCTGCAGCCTTATACCAATACAATATATTATTGGCATATTGCAGGAATGCCTTTCCTGCGTCTGTCAGAAGCACTTCTCCTCTCATTCGCTCAAATAGTTTGACAGAAAGGTTCTTTTCTAAATCCGCTATATTCTGACTGATTGCAGGCTGACTGACACCAAGTTTCTGAGCAGCTTTTGTGAAACTGCTTAGCGAAGCCACTTCTACGAATACTCTTAATTTGAAATCCTCTACCATTGCTATAAGATTTTCTTATGACAAGGCAAAGTTAAACAAATTCCGACACCATACAAGAACCTTAAAAAGTAAAGAAATTCGACAAAATAATATTGAATTTTGGGAATAAATTGTTGTTTTTCGATAATTTTTGAATATATTTGTAGAAACAGAACCTAAAAAACACTATTATGATCGCAACTTGGTGGGCTTCTCTAAGCCTAATGATGAAAATTCTATGGGGAGTAACTCTCACAGCATCCCTAATATTCGTGATTGAAAGCATAATGACTTTCATTGGTGCAGATACCGGTGGAGATTTCGACGCAAGCGGAGCTGATATTGACTTCAGTGGAGATGTCGATATAGATGGAGGTCCTTCTGGCATGAATCTCTACACATTCCGTAACCTTGTAAACTTTGTACTGGGATTCGGATGGACTGCAATTCTTCTCAAGGACAAAATTAACTCCAACGCACTCCTTATATTCATATCCGTTCTAGTAGGCGTAGGTCTTGTTGCCATTGTGATGTACATGTTCAAATGGCTCAGCGGAATGCAGGAGTCAGGTAACATCAACATCTACAAGCAGGCTGTAGGATGCAACGGAAAAGCATACCTCACTATCCCTGGTGAAAGAAAAGGAACCGGTAAGGTACAGATCAACATCAACAATGCTGTTAGAGAGTACGACGCCATTACAGACGGTGATACTATCAAAACTGGTAGTCCTATCAAAGTAGTCGAAGTAATTGACGCTTCTACCCTACTTGTTGAATCACCAGATTCTCTTATCATCTAATTTGATAATTAATAACCCAAATAAACTGATTATGGAAATTGAACTTATTCTCATTATCGTTGCAGTTGTATTTGTAACATTTGCAGCTATTTTGAAGCGCTACAAGCGCTGCCCATCTGACAAGATCCTTGTAATCTACGGTAAGACCGGTAAGAACAAGACTGGTGGTATTTCTTCAGCTAAGTGTATCCACGGAGGAGCATCATTCATCTGGCCTGTATTCCAGAGCTATGCATTCCTTGACCTTACACCTATCTCTATTGAATGTAACCTCACCAATGCTCTTTCAAAACAGAATATCCGTGTTGACGTTCCTTGTAGGTTCACAGTAGGTATCAGCACTGAACCAGAGAACATGACAAACGCTGCAGAGCGTCTCCTTGGTCTTTCTATTGAGATGATCCAGAACATCGCTACTGATATTCTTTTCGGACAGCTCCGTCTTGTTATCGCTACAATGGATATCGAGGAAATCAACTCTGACCGTGACAAATTCCTTGAGAATGTCAGCAAGAACGTTGAAGCTGAGCTACGTAAGATCGGTCTTAAGCTCATCAACGTAAACGTAACTGATATTCGTGACGAGTCTGGTTATATCGAGGCTCTCGGTAAGGAAGCTGCAGCTAAGGCAATCAACGACGCTAAGAAGAGCGTTGCTGAGCAGAACCGTTTCGGTGAAATCGGTAAGGCTGAGGCAGATAGAGACAAGGATATCAGAATTGCCGAGACTACAAGAGATACTCGTATCTGTACAGCAGATGCAAATGCTAAGGCTGTAGAGGGAGAAAACAACTCTAGAATCGCTATCGCCAACTCTGATGCTCTCCGCCGTGAGAAGCAGGCTGAGGCTGAAAGACTAGCTGTTGCTGCTGAGAAGGTGCAGGCGGCTAAGGCTCTCGAAGAGGCTTACAAGAGTGAGCGTGACGCCGAGCTTGCCCGTGCTGAGAGAGAGAAGGCTACACAGGAGGCTAATATCGTAGTTGCTGCCCAGATCGAAAAGGAGAAGGCAATCATCGAGGCTGAAGCTGAGGCTGAGCAGATCAGAAGAAGAGCAAAGGGTGAGGCTGACGCTATCTACGCAAAGATGGACGCACAGGCTCGAGGTATGCTCGAAATCCTCTCTAAGCAGGCAGCAGGTTTCGGACAGCTTGTACAGGCAGCAGGTGGAGACGCACAGCAGGCTATCACAATGCTCATTACAGACAAGCTTCCTGAACTCGTCAAGACTCAGGTTGAAGCTGTCAAGGGTATCAAGATTGACAAGGTCACTGTTTGGGATGGAAATGGCAAGGGTGACGGAAAGACATCTACTGCTAATTTCATCTCTGGTATGATGCAGTCTGTTCCACCTCTTGAGGAGCTCTTCAAGATGGCAGGCATGAGCCTCCCTTCATATCTTAAGGGTGCAGACGAGCAGAAGAACCAGGCAGAAGAGAATTCTGAAAAGGAATAATCCAAACAAACATGGCTATTATTGTTAATCTGGATGTAATGCTCGCCAAAAGGAAGATGTCCTCAATGGAGCTTGCTGAAAAAGTGGGCATTACTACAACAAACCTATCAATTCTGAAGACAGGTAAAGCGAAAGCTATCCGTCTGACAACACTCGATGCCTTATGCAAGGCTCTTGACTGTCAGCCTGGCGATCTGTTGGAATACCAACCGGATTAACCCTAAAAGACAAAAGAGACACACATAAGAAGTAAGTAAGAATATCAAGGGCTGAAGAAATTCAGTCCTTGATTTTTTGACTGAAACCCTATAAAAACAAAAAATCATCCAATGTAATGGATGACCGCTATATCGTGAGTTTCAGAGATTCCCTTCGTACTCGGGAAAGACTGTATATGTTAAAAATTTAGTGGGAGAAGAGGGATTCGAACCCCCGACCCTCTGCTTGTAAGGCAGACGCTCTG
>JAKSJT010000010.1 GCA_024402125.1 Bacteroidales bacterium | reverse complement strand
CAAAAGGAGCAAAAAACGACCAAAAGTTAATATTTTGCCCCAATTTGTAGTCAAAACTAACTCTCCCTATATTCGGAAGGTGTCATTCCTGTGTGAGACTTGAAGAATTTGTAGAATACAGACTGATTGCTGAAGTTAAGTTTGTATACAATTTGCTTAATGGAAGTGTCTGAATACTTGAGTAGGTTCTTCGCCTCAAGGATAACAAATGCATCAATCCACTCAGGGGCAGATCGTCCGCTGACATTCTTTATGAACTTTGAAAGGTACTTAGGTGTGAGTCCAAGCTTGCTCGCATAGAATGCAACGTTTCTCTCAGTGCTGTGATATTCTGTTACAAGACGAAGGAAGTGGTCAAGGACCATCTTGCTTCTGGTCGAATTGGCAGTTGTGCTCTCCTTGGCTGATGAAAGGTTCTTTGACCAGATGGACCCCAGTAGGTAAAGAATAGAAGACAGCATCGATGCTGTAGACTCTTTCTTTGAAGGAAGGTCAGATGTTAGAAGGTCTGTTGCGAGGTCGAGATACTTGCCGCAGATTCTGAGGCTGTCACCCTTAAGCTTGATACAAGGGTCCTCAAGAACGCTCATACTTTCATTGAAGAGCTTGTTGAAGTCAATACGTGTGCTCTGGATAAACTCCTTTGAAACGGCAATCATAAGGAACCTGAAGTTTGAAAGACCATCCTTTTTGATGTCCGATACTCTTATGATGTTGCCAGGGATATTGATGACAAGGGAATTCTCTGAAACTTCGAACTCCTTCAGGTTGATATCAAGGCAGAAGTTTCCTTTTAGACAAAAAATCACCATGTAGCCGTCAAAACGGCATGGATATCTGAACATTTTCAGAGTTCTGTCATATCTGAAATCTGCTATGAAAAAGTCATTGTCTATTCCTGCTATGAATTCTCCTGGGAATAGACCTTTTAGCCTATTTATGTCAAAATACTGAAAAGGTTGTTCCATTTGCTCATGTTTTAGTATTAGCAAATATACTCTTTTCATTTGAAAAAGGATGAATCTTTGTATTAATCTGACATTTAGAACACTATTTGAGGTGTTTTGGTATTTTCTAGGTGTGATTTAGGCAATTATTTTGCATCCGCAAATAACAGTCTTTTTGCAAGTAAATAATAAGATTAATACAAATTACACATATGAGAAGCATTATTTCAATATTTGGCCTAGTGGTCATTTTGGCAGTTGCACCTTGTTCTCTTTGTGCACAGAGTCTTTCTCTGGAGCAGTGCCGTCAGATGGCAATTCAGAATAACAAGGATTTGCAGCAGGCCAGAACAAAGGTGGAGATGGCTGGTTATGATAGAAAGGTTGCCCTTGCCAATTATTTCCCTAACGTATCAGCAACGGGACTCTACACATATAATAGTAGGAACATATCACTTGTCAGTGATGACATGTCATCTGTCCTGACAAATGCCGGGACTACTGTTCAGGGTAATATTTCGGGAGCCATGCAGCAGCTTATGCAGGCAATTCAGTCCAATCCGGCTGCTGCTATGGAGTATATGAAGAGTCCTATGTGGCAGACAGTATTGGGGGCTCTTTCCCAGACAGACCTTTCAACTGCCATCAATCAGATCGGAAGTCAGATTGACGATGCTCTTCATCTTGATGTGCAGAATGTCTTTGCCGGAGTTGTTTCGCTCCAGCAGCCAATCTTTATGGGTGGAAAGATTATCGCAGCGAATAAGATCGCAAGACTTGCCGAGGAACTATCGAAAGCTCAGTACGACTCCCAGTACGAGCAGATAATTGTAGATGTGGACCAGGCATACTGGCAGATTGTATCAATAGCGAACAAGAAGGCATTGGCTGAGTCCTACGCTGATCTTCTATCAAAGATGCAGAGAGATGTCGCTATCGCCGTTTCGGAGGGTATCGCTACAGAGTCCGATGCTCTTACTATTAAAGTGAAAGCAAATGAGGCGAACATGATGCTTTCAAAGGCAACCAACGGACTTAGTCTTTCAAAGATGCTTTTATGTAAGGAAATCGGTCTGGATCTTGACTCCGAGATTACGCTTAAGGACGAGATGCTAAGCGCAATACCTCTTCCTCAGATGGGGCCTTGGAAGGACCTTGAGCAGATCTACAAGGATAGAAGTGAAACAAGAAGCCTTGATCTGGCTTCTCAGATCTATGACGGGAAAGTTACAGTTGCAAGAGCTGATATGATGCCTAAGGTTGCCCTTATGGCAAACTATCTTGTCAGCAATCCTAGTGTGTATAACGGATTCTCAAAGGACTGGGGAGGGATGTTCAATGCGGGTGTTATAGTCAATATCCCAATATTCCATGGCTTTGAGGCTCTTCAGAAAACCAGAAAAGCAAAAGCGGAGGCAACCCTATACAGGACTCAGCTGGACAATGCAAAGGACCTTATCAATCTTCAGGTGACCCAGCTTCGAAAGAATCAGACGGAGGCTCTTGAGAAACTTGATATGGCACAGAGCAATCTTGAGAGTGCTGAGGAGAATCTTCGCATAGCGACTGTGGGATTTGAGAACGGGGTGATAGACACAAACACAGCTTTAGCAGCTCAGACAGCCTGGCTTCAGGCTCACTCGGAGTACATCGATGCCGGAATTGAACTCCAGATGACAAGTTCATCTCTTGAGAAGGCAGAAGGAAACTATAAATCAGATATTGACAATACAACAAAATAAAAAGAACCAATAAACACATGGATATGGAACAGAAGAATAAAAACTATAGTCTTGTTTTCGGAGTAGTTGCTCTTATTGCAGTGATTCTTGTGATCGCAGTGATCGGATACTTTGTCTCAAAACCAAGACCTGAGGTGATCCAGGGATCAGCTGAAGCAAACGAATACAGGGTTTCCGGAATGGTACCAGGAAGAGTCGCTGACCTTATGGTCAAGGAAGGTATGAGAGTGAATAAGGGTGATACAGTTGTCTATATCGAGTCTCAGCAGGTTATGGCGAAACTTGCTCAGGCCAATGCGGCTAAGGCCGCTGCAGCTGCGCAGAGCCGCAAGGCTCAGAACGGAGCACGTCAGGAACAGATAACAGCTGCCTATGAACTCTATCAGCAGGCACTGGTGCAGGAGGAAGTCATGAAGAAGTCCTTCGACAGGATCCAGAACCTGTTTGACCAGAAGGTTGTCGCTGCACAGAAGTACGATGAGGTTAAGGCAAAGTACGATGCTGCAGTTGCGCAGACAAAGGCGGCAAAGAGCCAGTATGATATGGCGGTGAACGGGGCTCGTGAAGAGGATAAGGCTGCGGCAGCTGCTCTTGTTAGTCAGGCAAACGGTGCGGTTCAGGAAGTGGAGTCATACCTTGGAGAGATGTACCTTACAGCCCCATCGGATGGCGTCGTATCAGCTACATTCCCAAAGGTTGGGGAACTGGTAGGTCAGGGCTCTCCAATCATGACAATCATGGATCTTAATGACATCTGGTTCACATTCAATATCCGCGAGGACTATCTCCAGGGAATTAACTATGGCACTGAGCTTAGCCTTACTATCCCTGCACTTGGAAACAAGCAGGTAGCCGCTACTGTGAACTACATGGCAGTCAGGGATTCTTACGCAACATGGAAGGCGACTAAGGAGACAGACCAGTATGATGCCAAGACCTTTGAGGTAAGGGCAGTTCCAACTGAAGCGGTTCAGGGCCTTCTTCCTGGTATGACAGCACTTGTTAACAATCTTAAGTAAGAGACATGTTGGAAATTTGGCATAATTTGGTTGCAGTGATGCGAAGGGAGCTAAGAATCTGGCTCCGTAGACCGGTGTACATGATCGGCTCAGTGTTCACTGTCACCTTCTGCGCCATCTTCTACCTTTCTTTCCTGAAAGACGGAGTACCACATGATGTTCCTATCGGAGTGGTGGATAATGACCACTCTTCAATGACAAGGAACTTCATTGATCAGCTTGATGCGACTCAGCTTGGTAGGGTAGTGACTTTTGATAGTTACAGCGAAGCTAGAGCCGAGATGCAGAAGGGCAATATCACATCAATTGTTGTTCTCCCTAAGGGTATGTATGAGGATGTGCAGTCCCAGAGACAGCCACAGGTCAACTTCTACATCAATGGTCTGTATTTCCTTGGTGGATCACTTGCCTACAAGGATATCCTGACGATGGTGAACTTGACTTCAGGCGCAGTTCAGAGACAGGTCCTTAGAATGAAAGGTGTAAATGAAGATGCCATCATGGGCAGAATCCGTCCAATCACAATAGATATCCATCAGATCGGGAACTCTACCATGAACTACGGAGCATACCTGGCCAACATGATGCTCCCTGGTGTCCTTGAGATGGTGATAATCATCCTTACAATCTATGCGCTGGGAACAGAATTGAAGTACGGTACATCACGACATCTGCTTGCAACAGCTGGAAATGATATCAATGTAGCACTTGCCGGAAAGATGATTGTCTATACTCTTCTTTTCTCAGCAATCGGATTCTCACTTGTAATACTCCTTTATCAGTGGATGGGATTCCCGATGGCAGGTAGCATATGGCATATGTTCATCGATATGTTCCTTCTTGTTGTATCAAGTGAGGCGATCGGCTTATTCATTGTGGGGCTATTCCCTGTTACCAGGTTCGCACTAAGCATCGGTGGACTTTACAGTGTGCTTGCTCTCTCTCTTACAGGGTTCACTCTTCCTGTGGAGGCAATGCCACCATACATCCAGGGATTGTCAGCGGCAATTCCACTAAGACACTATTACATGTTCTATGTTCAGGAAGGAATGTTCGGATCCGGCTTCGCAGGATGGTATCCTGAAATAATTCATCTTCTACTGTTCCTTTTCCTTCCGGTACTGGTTATCGGTAGATTGAACAAGGCATACGTACTTCAAAATTATCCTAAGAACTAGATTATATTATGATACTTGAATTCGCAAAGCGTTGGATTAAAGATTTCTGGGGAATCTTTACCCACGAGCTAAAACAGATTTTCAGCGACGGAGGTGTTCTTATCATCTTTTTCGTTGCAGGATTCGGCTATCCTATCTTATATAATCTTCTATATAGGAATGGTGTTCTGAGTGATACCCCAATTGCTATCGTGGACGAGTCAAACTGCTCCCTCAGCAGGAGATACATCCGTGAGATGGATGCTACCAGGGAAATAAAGATTGCAGCCCAGTGTGCAACAATGGAAGAGGCCAAGGAACTGTTCAAAAACAGGGAAGTCAATGGTATTGTCTATTTCCCGTCTGACTTTGGGGATAAGGTGGAGAGGCTTGAGACTTCAACAATCTCCATCTACGGGGACATGAGCAGTTTCCTGTACTATAAGAACCTTATGATGGGAGCCAATTTTGTTATGCTTAACGAAATTGGAAAGATCCAGATAGAAAGGTATGCTGCTATGGGTTATACCGATCAGGAGTCCTCTCAACTTGTCCAGGCGATACCGTATGAGGAGAATAATCCATACAACAGGACATTCTCATACAGTATATTCCTTCTCTCAGCTATCGTTCTTCTTATTGTTCAGCAGACCATGTTCTACGGTATGTCCCTTCTTGCCGGAACAATGAGGGAGGAGCATAGGAACTATGCTACCTTGCCGAACCATCTCGAGGGGATAGGAGTAGGAAGGGTTGTGCTTGGAAGAGGCGCCGCCTACTGGCTGGTATATTGGGGTATTGCCATATACAATGCGTTCATTGTCCCTGCCATGTTCGGAATTCCTCAAAGAGGACAGTTCTGGGATATCATGGTACTGATCTTCTTCTTCCTCACAGCATGCGTGTTCTTCTGCGAGGCGTGGAGCTCACTGATTACAAAGCGAGAGACAGTGTTTGTCCTACTTCTTTTTATCTCACCTATCGCTCTTTTTCTTACAGGATTCAGCTGGCCGACCAGTGCATTCCCAAGGTTCTGGAAATGGTTCTCTTATCTGTTCCCGTCGACTTTCGGATGCAGGGCGTTCATTAACCTCAATACAGCAGGAGGTGACTTGTCTATAGCAAGGTACTCGATCATGTGCTTGACTGTCCAGTCAATAGTCTACTATTTTCTGTCATGCGTGTCAATCTACGTCGAGAACTGGATAATCAAAAACAGACATAAGATTATTGTCAAAAGAGATAGCCTTGCCAAAAGGCTTGGTCATGATCTTGAGCATACCTCATATATTATAGGAGGGGAGAAGTCGGCAGAAGAATACAGACAGAGGATCAACCGTAGTTAAGTATTAGTTGTGGCTTATTTGCCAAAGAAAAGAGGACACCTGAATTGTTGCATTCGGATGTCCTCTTATTATGCTTTACGAATCCTTAATCAAGTGAATGGATTGCAAGGCCGCTTCTAAGCTTTGGCTCAAACCATGTTGTCTTTGGAGGCATGATGTTACCGCTGTCTGCGATATTCATCAGCTGGTCCATTGACACCGGGTAAAGTGCAAATGCAACCTTCATCTCCCCTGAATCAACTCGTCTTGAGAGTTCTCCAAGACCTCTGATTCCTCCGACAAAGTCAATTCTCTTGTCTGTTCTGAGGTCCTTGATTCCAAGTATCTTGTCCAGAACGAGGTTTGAAAGGATAGTAACATCTAGTACTCCAATTGGATCAGAGTCGTCATATCTTCCTTCAAGGGTCTCAAGAGAGTACCACATTCCGTCAAGGTACATTGAGAAGTTATGAAGATGAGTTGGTCTGTATGGTTCGGAAGACTCTTCCTTAACAACAAAGTCCTTTGAAAGGGCCGCGATAAGTTCATCTTTTGAAAGACCGTTAAGATCCTTTACCACTCTGTTGTAGTCAATGATCTTAAGCTGATTCTCTGGGAAACATACAGCCATGAAGTAGTTGTACTCCTCGTCTCCTGTATGGTTAGGGTTCTGACTGCGTTTTTCTTCACCAACTCTAGCCGCAGCAGCTGTTCTATGGTGACCGTCTGCTACGTAGAAAGCTTCAACTTCAGTTGTGAAGGCATTTGTAAGACACTCGATGTCGCTGTCACAGCCAATAACCCAGAACTTATGACCGAAGTTGTTCTCGTCAATAAAGTTGTAGACAGGCTCTGCAGCGATTGTCTTTTCGACAACTTTTGCAATTGTCTCATTGTCCTTGAATGCAAAGAACACAGGCTCGATGTTGGCATTCTGGATTCTGACATGAATCATTCTGTCATCTTCCTTATCCTTTCTGGTGAGCTCATGCTTTTTGATACGGCCTTCCATGTAGTCGTCAGTATTTGCTGCGAGCATGATACCGTACTGGGTTCTTTCTCCCATTGTCTGGGCATAGACATAGTAGCAAGGCTTGTCGTCTTGAACGAGCCAACCGTTACTTTTCCATGAAGCGAAGTTCTCGACTGCCTTGTCGTAAACCTTCTGGTCATGGTCGGGAAGGATTGGGTCAAAGTCAATCTCAGGCTTGGTGATATGGAGCAGGGATTTCTGCCCTGCCATATTTTTTGCCTCCACTGAGTTGAGCACATCGTATGGTGGTGCGGCAACTTCTGTAACAATGTCCTTTGGAGGACGGATTGCTGCGAAAGGTCTTACTTTAACCATATATCAGACTAAAAAATAATAGACTAAATAGAAGTGATCTTATTACTTGTTGACCTGGAATCTTGTACAGCCTTCAGCGAAGTACTTCACAATCTGGTCAGCAGCAGCGAGACCGGCATTTACATTTGCCTCTGCTGTCTGAGCACCCATCTTCTTAGGTGTTGCGAATACGCGAAGACCGAACTTCTCCTTAAGAGTCTCGTAGTTGTCTGGCATTACGTCAGCTGCATACTTAAGGTCAGGTCTCTGCTCAAGCGCTTTCTCAAGGCCAGCCTCGTCGATAACTTCCTTACGTGCTGTGTTGATAAGGGTTGCACCCTTTGGCATCTTTGTGATAAGGTCGTATCCGATTGAACCGATTGTCTGAGGAGTAGCAGGGATGTGGATTGAAACGAAATCACAGGATCCGTAGAGGTCCTCAAGAGACTCAGCTGGCTCGGCGCCACCTTCAATGATCTTCTCTGCAGGGAGGAATGGGTCAATTGCCATAACGGACATGCCGAGTGCGGATGCCTTCTTTCCTACTAGGCGACCAACGTTTCCGAAAGCCTGGATACCAACTTTCTTTCCAAAAATCTCTGTACCTGTTGCAGGAGTGAACTGAGTGCGGCTCATGAAAATCATCATGGCAAGTGCGAGCTCAGCTACTGCATTTGAGTTCTGACCAGGAGTGTTCTCCACAACCACATTATGTGCAGTTGCACTAGCAAGGTCAACATTGTCATAACCTGCACCAGCACGGACAACAATCTTAAGGTTCTTTGCTGCATCGAGTACTGCTGGAGTAACTTTGTCTGAGCGGATAATCATAGCATCAGCATCAGCTACCGCTTCAATAAGTGCAGTCTCGTCTGCATACTTCTCAAAGAGGACAACCTCGTGTCCTGCTTTTCCAAGGATATCTTTGATACCATTAACAGCAGCTGCTGCAAATGGCTTCTGTGTTGCAACTAAAACTTTCATGACAAAAATGTGAAAGACTATTTTTTAAGTGCCTCGAATTCCTTCATACAGTCAACAAGTGCCTGAACGTCTTCAACTGAACAAGCGTTGTACAGCGATGCGCGGAATCCTCCGACTGATCTGTGGCCCTTAAGACCAACCATACCCTTCTCCTTAGAGAATGCGAGGAACTCATCCTGAAGATCCTCATAACCTGGAGCCATTACAAATGGAACGTTCATCCTTGAACGGTCCTCCTTGGCTGCTGTACCTACGAAGAGAGGGTTTCTGTCAATCTCATCATAGAGAAGCTGAGCCTTCTGCTCGTTGATCTTGTCGATAGCCTCAACACCACCGATGCTCTTGAGCCACTTGAGTGTCTCATTCATTACAAGGATAGTGAATACAGGAGGTGTGTTGAACATAGACTCCTTTTCAACATGAACCTTGTAGTCGAGCATTGTAGGGATGTATCTTGAAACCTTTCCAAGAGTGTCCTTCTTAATGATCACGAATGCTGCACCAGCAGGGCCAGCGTTCTTCTGAACTCCACCATAGATAAGCTCATACTTAGACACGTCAACAGGACGGCTAAGGATATCAGAAGACATATCAGCAATTACAGGAACTGGTGAATCGAGGTCCTCTCTAATCTCTGTTCCGTAAATTGTGTTGTTTGTTGTAATGTGGAGATAGTCGATGTCTGTTGGAATCTCGAATCCCTTAGGGATATATGAGTAGTTCTTGTCAGCAGATGAAGCGATAGCATAAGCATCGCCGAAAGCCTTAGCTTCCTTAAGAGCCTTCTTTGCCCAAACACCTGTGTCAAGATATGCTGCCTTCTTCTCGAGATAGTTCATTGCTACCATGAGGAACTGAAGGGAAGCACCACCGCCAAGGAATACAACTTCGTAATCTTCTGGGATGTGGAGGAGCTCCTTCCAAAGAGCACGAGTCTCGTCCATGACCTCATCCCACTCTTTTGTTCTGTGTGAAATGCAGAGGACTGACACACCTGTGCCTTTGAAGTCTTTAATAGCCTCTATAGCGTTATCAAGGGCCTGCTGTGGAAGTAAGCAAGGGCCTGCATTGAATACGTGAACCTTCTTCATTTTTATGAATCTTTAAGTCTAATAACTACTAAAATACTCCCACCGGTTTAGGGTGAGAGTACCAAAAATAATCAAAAATTGTTAAAAAAATTAAAAATACCTTAAAAATTAACGATATCCGAGCAGATATGAAATGATAGCCATTCTGACATACATGCCATTTCCTGCCTGCTGGAAGTAGTATGCATACGGTGTATCGTCGACATCTGTTGAGATTTCACCGACTCTTGGAAGCGGGTGCATAATCTTGAATGAAGGCTTCACATTGCCTAGCATAGATGCCTCGAGCTTGTAGAAATCCTTAACTCTGTTGTACTCGTCCATGTCTGAGAATCTCTCCTGCTGAACTCGGGTCATATAGAGGATATCGCACTCGTTAAGGTGATCCTCGATCCTTTCGTTCTCCTCATAGTTGATTCCCTTCGCATCAAGGAATTCGAGGTACTTCTTAGGCATCTTAAGCTCCTCAGGGGAAGTGAAGATGAACTTTGAGTTGAACTGGTACATGGCCTCAATGAGAGAGTGAACAGTTCTACCATACTTAAGGTCACCGACCATGTTGATCATGAGATTATCAAGTGTTCCCTGAGTCTTGAGGATTGAATACATGTCAAGGAGGGTCTGGGTTGGGTGCTGGTTTGCACCGTCTCCGGCATTGATAACTGGAACTGAAGCAACATCAGCTGCGATCTGTCCTGCTCCAGAGACAGGGTGGCGCATTACGATGAGGTCAGCGTAGTTGGATACAATCTTGATAGTGTCCTCGAGAGTCTCACCTTTGGATACACTTGTGTTGCGTGAATCAGGGAAACCGATCACTCTGGCACCTAGTCTGTTGACTGCTGCCTCGAATGAGAGTCTTGTTCTTGTTGAAGGCTCGAAGAAAAGACATGCGATTACTTTACCTGCAAGGAAATTCTGCTCTCTGTTTGCTTCGAATTCTTTTGCAACTTCTAGGATGTGAAGGATTTCTTCCTTTGAGAAATCCTGAATTGAAATGAGACTTTTAGGCATATGATTTTATTTTAATTTATTTCAGTTACGGAAGTGTCTTCAACTTTACTCATCCTCTCCAGGAACCCGTCAATGAGTGATAACCGTACTCTGGTTTCGAGGGAACATGAGTTTGAGAACTCCTGGTTTCTTTGGACAAGGTCCATGTCCTTTAGGATTTTCATGACAGAATTCATCGCCATGTATCCGAATTCGACCTTGAACCATTTACCTGCTATTTTCTCGACTACTGCAGCCTGCTCGAGTGCATCAAGGGTTGAGGTCTTGTAGGCTCTGATAAGGCCTGGAATACCAAGCTTGATACCACCGAAATATCGGACAACAACCACCAGGATATCGCTTAACCCTGCTGAATCAATCTGTCCAAGTATCGGTCTTCCGGCAGAACCTGAAGGTTCTCCGTCATCGTTTGCCCTGAACTTGTCACCAAGGTGTCCAAGCCTGTAGGCATAGCAGTGATGCCTTGCATCATGGTACTCCTTTTTCAAAGAGTCCACTATAGATTTAATTTCTTCTTCTGTTTCAACTGGATAAGCATGGGCAATGAAACGACTGCCATTGTCCTTGAAGAGCCCCTCGGAATGAGACGCAATGCTCTTGTATGAGTCCTGAATATTCGGGATGTTTTCCATACCGAAAAACAAAATTAGCTTAAATCATAAAATTTTGCAACGGGATATGTTTTTTTTGTACCTTCGTGTAGAATTTGAAAACGACAAAAAATATGCGATATAGATTTAGAGTTACCCTTACAGGTATCAAGGGTTTCTACAGAGTATATGAACTTGAAGGAAGCATGACTCTTTATACATTCCATAAGCAGATGCGCTCTGACATGGAATTCCCTCAGGACCAGCTAATTCTTTTCAAGATGCTTGATGCATCAGGAAATGTTCTTGCCAGATACGGACTGTTTGATCTAGGTGTTGGTACAGTAGACCAGATCACAATTGCCAATGCTGTTGAGAACGGATGCGCTTCATTTGTGTTCTTCTATGATGTAACAAACAAGAAGAGTGTCAACATTACATTTGAGGAGGCGATTGAGACAAAGTCAAAGATCAAGCTTGCTGCACCTACAGTTGTAGACACAAAGGGTCCAAACCCAATTGAGTTCGAAAACGGTTATGTCGCTTATGAGGATCTTCCAGATGAGCAGAGACATCTTCCAGGTGATCCAGGTTGGGATGACTTCGGTGCAGATGACGATGACGATATAGACCTTGACGGAGATTCTGAAGAAGAGGACGACGACGAGGACGGAAAAGAGATTTATGACGGAGAAGAAATCTAAACTGATTATCGTACTTGGTCCAACCGCTGTGGGAAAAACAGACTACAGCATTGAGCTCGCAAAGAAGTACGGTTCCCCAATTATCTCATGTGACTCCCGACAGATTTACAGGGAGATGAGGATCGGTACCGCGGTCCCTACTGCTGCTCAGCTTTCTGCCGTGCAGCATTATTTTATTGGTACAAAATCAGTCGTTGAACCTTATACTGCAGGACAGTTTGAAAGGGATGCACTTGAACTGATCAACAAGTTGTTTGACCAGGAGGGGCATGAGACTCTAGTAATGACTGGAGGAACAATGTTCTACATCGATGCACTCTGCAACGGTCTTGATGATTTCCCTGAGGCAGAGCCGGAACTTAGGGCGAAGCTTCTTGAAAGAGTAAAGAACGAAGGCACTACATATCTTGCGGAGGAACTAAAGGCATTGGATCCGGAGACCTACTATACAATAGACCTTCAGAACAGCCAGAGGGTTGTCAGGGCTCTTGAGGTTTGCCTTATTTCCGGAAAACCATTCTCCTCATTCAAGACTCACCAGAGTCGTCAGAGAAACTTTGAAGTTGAGAAGATAGGACTTAATCGCCCTAGGGAAGTTCTCTACGACAGAATCAACAGACGAGTTCTACAGATGATGGATGAAGGACTGCTTGAAGAGGCGAGATCACTAATCCAATATAGGGATCTTCCTGCACTTCAGACCGTGGGCTATAAGGAACTGTTCGCCTATTTTGACGGAATCAACACCCTCGAAGAGGCTGTCGCATTTATCCAGAGTCACACAAGGAACTACGCTAAGCGTCAGCTGACCTGGTGGAAAAGGGACAAGTCTATCAACTGGATTGAGCTATAAACGAAAACGCACCGAGATGATATTGAATCAAATCGGTGCATTTCTTTTTCTAATCTAGTAAAAAACTAGAATGGCATATCGTCATCAGCGCCAAGGTCTTCAACTGGAGCTGCTGCTGGTGCAGGTGCTGGAGCCGGTGCCTGTCTTCTCATTGGAGCTGGAGCCGGTGCTGCTGGAGCTGCTACGGGCGCTGCTGGGGCATCAGCTGCTACTCCTGGAACTGCAATTTTCCAAGCTCTGATGTCATTGTACCAACGGCCGTTGTACTCTCTTGCTCTAACGTTGAAAGATACCTTTACAGCATCGCCAACCTGGTAGTTGTTAAGTTCGGCAACCTTGTCCTGTCCCCAAACAGAAATGCAGATGTCTGCTGGGTAGTTTCCGTCCATGTATTCAAGGACAAAGTCCTGCTTTGCCCATTCGCCTCTAGCTGACTGGCCGCTCTGAACAGCCAATTTGAGCTTAATCTTTCCTTCAATCTCGAGATTTGCCATAATTAAAATTCTATTTGGGAAAAATTAAGCCTGCCGGGTACTTGACCTGACAGGCTATATCTGTCTTTCAAGACTGTTATTATTCTGCTACTGCTGGAAGAACCTGAACAAGGTCAACATCGAATGTGAGTGGAGTGTTAGGCTCGATACCCTGTGTTCCACGCTCGCCGTATGCAAGTGCAGAAGGGAGTACGAGAGTGATCTTACCACCCTCACCGATAAGCTGAAGACCCTCGATCCAACCAGAAACTACTCTGTCAAGAACGAATCTTACAGGCTCACCGTCACCAGACTCATCGAATACTGTTCCATCAGGAAGTGTACCTACATAGTGAACAAGCACTGTGTCTACTGGAGTTGGCTTAATGTCATTACCAGGAGTGATGATGTTATACTGAAGACCAGACTCTGTTGCCTGGAAACCAGCCTTCTTAAGGTTGTTAGCAAGGAAATTTTCCTCCTTCTCCTTGTTAGCAGCAGCTGTGTACTCGCTGATCTTCTGGAGATAAGAGTTGAACATGTCGTTCATAAGCTCTGGAGAAATCTTGAACTGCTCAAGGAAAGCAGGATCGTTAGGATCACCCTCAGCCTTTACGAAAGCCTCGATACCCTTGATAACCTGTGAGTAGTTGATATCATTTCCGAAGTTGTAACCCTTGATGAAGCTACCGAAGTTTACACCAAGCAAATAGCTGACAGAGTCTGTCTGAGCCTTTGAAGGGAGGAGCTTCTTTGTAGCTGATGATACGTTAGCGTCTCCACCATTGGATCCGCAAGCTACAGCTGCAGCAAGAAGAGCTGCTACTGCAATGATTTTGCATGTTTTCATATTCTTATTTTTTTAGTTATCAAATTTCGCGTGCAAATATCGCAAAAATTAGATTAATTTAAACAAGAAAACTTCTCAAAAGTTGCCAAAGTCAAAAACTTCCACTAACTTCAATGAATAAACCTCATGCCATGGAAATTGACGCTATTACTCTACGGGCTGAACTGAAAGAATTTTTCGGTTTTGATTCGTTCAAAGGAGATCAGGAACAAATAATCCGACATCTGATTGGAGGCTCGGATGCTTTTGTCCTGATGCCGACAGGTGGTGGCAAGTCCCTTTGCTATCAGCTGCCTGCTCTTCTTATGCCTGGCACTGCAGTTGTCATTTCTCCACTGATTGCTCTTATGAAGAATCAGGTTGATGCAATCAGAGGTTTTGTTTCTGAGAATAATGGTATCGCTCACTTTTTGAACTCTTCCCTTAACAAGGCACAGATTCAGGAAGTGACAGACGATCTTCTATCCGGTGCTACCAAACTCCTGTATGTGGCTCCTGAGTCCTTGACAAAGGAGGAGAATATAGCACTTCTGAAGAAGGTCCATATTTCTTTCTATGCGGTTGATGAGGCGCATTGTATCTCCGAGTGGGGTCATGACTTCAGACCTGAGTACCGCCGTATTCGTTCTCTTATTGAGGAAATAGGTGAGGCTCCAGTTATAGCCTTGACAGCAACAGCTACACCAAAGGTTCAGAGTGACATCATGAGGAACCTCAAGATGTCAGATGCGAAGGTGTTCAAGTCTTCATTTAATAGATCTAACCTCTACTACGAGATGAGAGATAAGGTGGATCCGGACAAGGATATCATCCGCTTCATCCGTCAGAATCCTCACAAATCGGGTATCATCTACTGCCTTAGTAGAGAGAGGGTGGAAAAGCTTGCTGACATCATCAACATGAACTTCCCTGGCGAGAAGAAAAAGGCTCTTCCTTATCATGCGGGTCTTCCAGCTGATGTCAGGGCTGAAAACCAGGATGCTTGGCTGAATGAAGATGTTGATGTGATTGTAGCAACAATCGCATTCGGAATGGGTATTGACAAGCCGGATGTCCGCTTTGTCATCCATTATGATATTCCTAAGAGCATTGAAGGCTATTATCAGGAGACCGGTAGAGCCGGTAGAGATGGCGGCGAGGGTCAGTGCATCACATATTATAGTTATAAAGACATCCAGAAGCTTGAGAAGTTCATGCAGGGAAAACCTATCAGTGAACAGGAAATCGGAACTCAGCTTCTTTTGGATACTGCTGCATATGCAGAGTCCAGCCAGTGTAGAAGAAAATATCTTCTCCACTACTTCGGTGAAGTGTATAGGGAGGATAACTGCGGCTGCTGCGACAACTGTCTTAGACCAAAGCCTACCATCAATGGTAGGGATGAAATGCTTCTTGTCATAAAGCTTATTAAGAGTCTTCCAGAAAGCTTCAAGCTTGAGCATCTGTCTGCGATTCTGGCAGGTGTGCCAAGTGGCAAGGTCGTATCATACAACCATGATAAACTTGCACTTTTCGGAGCAGGAAAAGAACATAATGAGAAGTACTGGGGAATGGTTATCCGTCATGGACTTATTCTTCATCTTCTAGTTAAGGATATCGAAAAGTACGGTCTCATCTCTGTGACAGAGGAAGGAGAAAAGTTCCTTGAGAAGCCATACGAGATTCGTCTGGTGGAAGACCGTATCTTCACAAATAAGGATGTAGATGAACTCGACGAGGAAGAGTCTGCTGCAGTTGCTGCTGCAAAGGGTGGCGGCGGAGGCGGAGACACTGTTCTTCTTGCGATGCTCAAGGACCTTAGAAAGGATCTTGCCAAGAGACTTGGAAGAAAGCCTTGGCATATATTTGAGGATCCGTCTCTTGAGGATATGTCTATTCTTTATCCACTCACATATGACGATCTTAAGAACTGTCAGGGAGTAGGTGAGGGTAAGGCAAAGAAGTATGGCTCGGAGTTCCTCTCCCTTATCAAAAAGTATGTTGAGGAGAACGAGATTGTCCGCCCGGATGATTTCGTTATGAGAACTATTGCCAACAAGTCAGCCAATAAGGTCAGCATCATCCAGTCAATTGACAGAAGACTTGCCCTTGAGGATATCGCCGAAGCGAAGGGTCTTGAAATGGACGAGCTTCTGACTGAGATGGAGGCTATTGTTGCGTCTGGTACAAAACTCAACATCGACTACGATATCCGCCAGAATGTGGATGATGACGTAGTCGATGAGATATATGAGTATTTTGCTGAGGAGGCTGAATCAGATTCTTTGGAGTCTGCTATCAATGACCTCGGAAACGACTATGATGAGATAGATATCCGTCTTGTCCGAATCAAGTTCCTCAGTGAAGTTGTGAACTAGATTGGTTCCTGACAAAGTTTTCTGGCCTCGAAGTGGGCCGTGTACTTGAATCCCAATGACTTGATGAACTCAGCGATGCGAGGGAAATTGTATCCCGCGCGTCCTGCATCATGTGAGTCGGATCCCAGGGAAATGATTTCGCCGCCCAGCTCTTTGTATCTTAGGAGTATGTTAGGGTCAAGTTCAGGTGTTCTTCCCTTGTACACCTGATATGTCTTTGTGTTGATTTCTAGAGCTTTACCTTCTTCAGCCAGGTATCTTAGCATCTCGTCCAGAATGTCAGAGAAATCCTTGTACATGATACTTGCTTCAGGGTATGGAGCATATCTTGTGACATAGTCATAATGTCCCATTATGTCGAAGTCCTTTCCTAGCCAGGTCATCTCCTTGTAGATTGTCTCAAGGTAGTGTCCGTATGCCTCCTTCCAGGTTTTACCTTCGTAGTATCCGCCCCAGAAAGGGTCTGTGTCGTCAAGATAATGAACGGATGCTATGATGTGGTCAAACTGGTTGTTATCCAGGACCTCTTTAATTGCATCTCTGCAGTTTTCCTGAAGACCTATTTCAATGCCCTTGAAGACCTTGAATGGAATTCCTTCGCTTTTAAGAACTGAGTTGACCCTGTCAATTTCGGCCTGCTGGGAAGGGACATCAAAGACTTCCGGAACCATATCCTCGAACGCAGCCTTCATAGGAGGGGTGTATGGGTCATAATGGTCAGTAAAACACATACCGCAAAGGCCGTCTTTGTATGCGGCCCTTGCGGATGCTTCTGCTGTTGTTCGTCCACCGTCAAAGGAGAACTGACAGTGGTTATGATTATCAAAAAATCTACTCATCTACAGATTAGCTGAGACCCTCGATCTCTCCGTTTACAATGTCAATGCGAAGAGCCTGAGGAGACTTAGGGAGACCAGGCATTCTGATGATATCACCAGCGATAGCAACGATCATCTCAGCACCTGCATTGATAACGATGTCCTTGATATCGAGTGTGAATCCTGTAGGAACACCGTACTTCTTCGGATCCTGTGAGAATGAATACTGTGTCTTTGCGATGCAGACGGGGAAGTTAGCGTAATCCTTAGCCTTAGCGAGCTTCTTTCTAGCCTCAGATGAGAGGTTGATTCCGTCAGCTCCGTAGATCTTAGTTGCAACTGCCTCGATCTTCTTCTCGATTGGCATGTCATCCTCGTAAGTGAACTTAAGAGGAGCAGAAGGGTTCTTCTCGATAGTCTCAACTACGAGATTTGCGAGTTCTGCTGCACCCTGACCACCCTCTACGAAAGCGTTGTTAAGTGCGAATGGAACTCCAAGTTCTGCGCAGTGAGCCTTTACGATAGCGATTTCCTCATCTGTATCAGATGCGTACTTGTTGAAGCAGACAAGGACTGTCTGACCGAATCCCTGGAGGTTAGAAATGTGCTTGTCAAGGTTAGCAAGACCCTTTCTTACACCTTCTTCGTTAGGGAGAGCAATGTCTGACTCGACAACATCACCGTGCATCTTAAGACCTCTAAGAGTTGCTACGAGGATAGTAAGAGATGGCTGGATGCCAGCCTTGCGGCACTTGATGTCAAGGAACTTCTCTGCACCAAGGTCAGCTCCGAATCCAGCCTCAGTGATCACGTAGTCACCGAATGACATGGCTGTCTTAGTTGCGATTACAGAGTTGCAACCATGAGCGATGTTTGCGAAAGGACCACCATGGATGAATGCAGGTGTGTTCTCTGTTGTCTGGACAAGGTTAGGGTTGATTGCATCCTTGAGAAGAACTGTGATGGCTCCACCAACGCCCATGTCCTTAACTGTGAATGGCTGGTTGTCAAGAGTATATCCCAAAAGGATGTTGTCAATTCTTCTTCTGAGGTCATCGAGATCCTTTGACAAGCAGAGGATAGCCATGATTTCAGAAGCAGGAGTAATATCAAAGCTTGCTTCCTGAGGAAGTCCGTTAGAGTATGGTCCAAGACCAGTTACGATATGTCTAAGTGAACGGTCGTTCACATCGAGCACTCTTTTCCAGAGAATCTGCTTTAGCCCGAATCCTTCAGACTGATGCTGGTAGATGTAGTTGTCAAGCAGAGCAGCAATCATGTTGTTTGCTGAAGTGATTGCGTGGAAGTCACCTGTGAAGTGGAGGTTGATTTTCTCCATAGGAACAACCTGAGCGTATCCACCACCGGCAGCGCCACCCTTCATACCGAAGCATGGTCCGAGTGAAGGCTCTCTAAGAGCGATAACAGCCTTCTTGCCGATTTTAGCCATACCAAGACCAAGTCCGACAGATACTGTTGTCTTGCCGATACCAGCCTTTGTTGGTGTGATTGCAGTTACGAGGATGAGCTTGGAGTTCTTTACTTTTTCCTCATCGATGAGTGTGTAAGGAACCTTAGCCATATACTTTCCATATGGCTCGAGGACATCTTCGTTGATTCCGAGATTAGCAGCGACTTTGTCAATACGCTCCAATTTGGCGTTTCTAGCGATTTCGATATCTGTCAACATGTCTGTTATTTGTGTTAAGTTTCTTGAATCTGTTTGTTGTGCAAATCTACTTATTTTTTGTGAGAGATTCTAGAACTAATTCGGTTCGTGAGAGATTCTTAGTGTTTTATTGTTACAATTCTTTTTCCAAATCCTAACCTGAGCAATTGTGTGGTCCTTTTCTTGCAGATAACTCATTAATTTTTCATAATTTTGTATCTTATACCTACAATTTAAAAATTGAGCTATGGTAACGTTCGGCTATAAATCAAAATTCTCTAGCATTTTGAGATCATGTGCAGCAGCTGCAATAGGTCTTGTGATGCTTATTAATACAGATGCAACTGTGACTGTTGTCAAGATCGTTGCGTCATTCCTTTTTGCTGCAGGTGCTGTGACATTTGCACATGGCTACGTCAAGAGAAGCACAGGAGCACTCCCGCTTATGTCAGTCAACGCAGTTGTTGACATTGTGCTGGGTATTCTTCTTTTCCTTTTCCCTAATCAGGTGGCAGACTTTATTCCGAGACTAATTGGAGTCGCTCTAGTTATCTTTGGCGCTCTTCAGGTCATTGTCCTTGCCGGAACATTGTCTCTTGTCGGTTCTGGAAGAGCATCCATGATCCTTTCAATTCTTGCACTTGTGGGTGGTATTCTTTTGGTGTTCAGCCCATTCTCCCTTGCAGTAATGAAAGTAATCGCTGGCGTGTTCCTCCTTGTTTATGGCGTGTCTGAGATTCTTTCCATGTCTAGAGTCACAAAGGCTCAGGAGGCTTATGATATTAAGTTTGGACGCCAGGGTCAGTTTAATACCGATATGGAGGCTGAAGATGTCCAGTATCCGTCATCAGCTGACAAGACAAAGCTCGACACATCAGGGATCTCTGATGCAAAGGAAGTTGAGTTCACTAAAGAAGATTAATTTTTCAGAATAGATAATGATTCCTCAGGAGACAGTCGGCAAAATCCTTGACGCTTCACAGATAGCTGAAGTTGTCGGAGACTTCGTGACGCTTAAGCGCCGCGGAGGCGATTTTGTTGCATGCTGTCCGTTCCACAACGAGAAGACGCCGTCTTTCCACGTCTCTCCAACTCGAGGAATCTACAAGTGTTTCGGTTGCGGTAAGGCAGGATCCTCTGTCGGCTTTCTTATGGAGCATGAACACATGACCTATACGGAAGCTCTGAGATATCTTGCGAACAAGTACCACATCGAAATCGTCGAAAAGGATGAGACTCCAGAGGAGATCGCCGCTCGTCAGAGAGGCGAGAGTCTGTATATCGTTTCGGATTTCGCATCAAAGTTTTTTGTCAATGCACTGTCAACAACTGAGGGAAGAAGTATCGGTTATGCCTATTTCAAGTCAAGAGGTCTAACCGATGAGACTATCCAGAAGTATGGCCTTGGTTGGGCGCCTAAAAGCAAACATGCCCTAACCGATGCGGCTACTATGGCAGGCTACAAGGCGGAGTATCTTGTCGAGACCGGTCTTTGTGCTCAGACTCAGTACGAAGGTGGCGGGGTAATGGACAGGTTCTATGACAGAGTCATTTTCCCTATCCACTCAGTAAGCGGACGAGTAATAGCGTTCGGAGGAAGAACACTATATTCCGATTACAAGGAAAAGGGCATAGGAAAGTATGTCAACTCCAAAGAGTCTGAAATCTATGTAAAGAGCCGTTCTCTTTACGGAATCTGGTTCGCGAAGAACGAGATTGCAAAGAAAGATAAATGTTACCTGGTTGAGGGTTACCTTGATGTCCTTTCAATGCACCAGCTTGGTATCACCAATGTGGTTGCATCAAGTGGAACATCCCTGACTGAAGACCAGATTAAGATCATAAAGAGGTTCACCAATAACGTGACCATCATGTACGACGGTGACGCTGCCGGTATTCATGCGGCAATGCGAGGTATTGGAATGATTCTCAAAGAGGGTATGGATGTGAAGATTGTTCTTATACCAGATGGCGACGATCCGGATTCATACTCTAGAAAGCATACCCTTTCTGAAGTGGAAAGCTTCATTGCAGCGAATGAGCAGGACTTCATTCAGTTCAAGACAGATCTTCTTCTGAAGGATGCCGGTGATGATCCTCTTAAAAGAGCGAATCTTATCAATGATATCGCAGACACGATCGCTGAGATTCCAGATGCCGTGAAAAGATCAGTCTATGCTGATTCGTGCGGAAGAAAGTTCAACATTGATTCGCAGATACTTTTCGCTAGGATTAAGTCAACGATGGAAAAGACTATCGTTGATGAGAAACTCTCTAGAAGCCGTGCAACTTATTCCTCTTCGGTATCATCTGCACCAGCTCAATCTACAGGAACTCCTTCTGGAAGACCACTTCAGGCAGTAGCCACAGATCCGTTTGACCTGATTGAAGAGAACAAAGTCTTAGGTCCGACAGAGAGAGATATCCTATATTTCCTTCTGACACATGGAAGTGATCCGATGGAGTTTGAGACTGATTCGGAGTTCTACAATCCGGATGAGCAGACAAGCGTCGCTGATTTCATCTGCGGGTCTTTCGAGGAGGATAACCTGAGGTTCTACAATTCGGCGTATCAGAATGTCTATGACCTGTACATGGATGCCTACTATAGTGAAGAGGCTCCGTCTCAGGACACTATCGTCAGGAGACTGCTCAACAGCCCGGATGACAAGGTGCGATTCATTTCATCTCAGCTCTCGATGGAAAAGTATCAGCTTACCGTGCAGTCATTCAAGGACTCGCTGACAACAACATCTTCATGGCTCGTCGTGAGTGTACCAAGACTGCTTTTGAATAACCTTGAAAGAAGGATTGACAATCAGCTCAACGAGGTTAAGAAAAGTATGGCGGAAAAGAAGGACGACATGGCGGCACAGATGTCTCTTATGGAGGAGTTCATGGCTCTGACGGAGAACAAGAAACTTGTCAGGGCAAAGCTCGGAAAGGAAAGGGAAGATTAATTAAAGTTCTTTAAGAGCGGTGGCAGCGGTTATTG
>JAKSJT010000001.1 GCA_024402125.1 Bacteroidales bacterium | reverse complement strand
GATGGGTAATGATAACTGCACCTCTTTCATCTAGAACCTCCATAAGGGGATCAAGTGCAGGGTCGCCAAGGTAAAGCCCACGGCTGTTGGATGCAAGTTTAACACCATCAGCAAGAAGCGTAACGAGCGCATATACTGCCTCACGAACAGCAGCCTCAACATCAGGCAACGGCAAAGCTGCACAAAACATGAATCTTCCTTTGTGCTCTGCTTTCACGGCGGCCATCTCTTCATTCACCTGACGAATTACACGGGCGCTCTCCTCGCTATCCCCGAACCATGGTTGCGGAGCTGGCAAGGTAAGCACAGAGCATCCTATACCTGCTTCATCCATGAACCGCAGATGCTCATCAATATTCCACTGTGGAATGGGGAAATCCTCATCGAGCAATGCGCCATGCTTTGCCAGACAATCGAGATACGACTGCGGGATCATGTGGGCATGAGTATCAATAACTTGCTGTGCCATAGCAGACAATGGAACGAAAAGCAGTAAGAATGATAGAAGTCTCTTCATAAGTTTTCTACAATGTCTCACCATAAGCTTTACCCATCTTCACGCAGTCACCGATAACACCACCGGTACGCAGATACTTATAGGTCGGCATTTCGAAGAGCACAGGCTTCAGTTTCTCATAATCTGGCTTATCGTTATCCCCGAGCATATCCTCTTCGACATATGTGTTGAGAATCGTACAGATGTAGTTATGGAATCCGTCAATCTCGTAAGTATCGATGACTTCACACTCCATAACAAGTGGCGACTGATCAACCACTGGCATTCCTGCATCACCAAGATGATAAGGCAGAACCTTTGACTTGTCAGTATTGGAGCCACTCACACCTCCGGTATAGTCTGCAGCAGATACAAAAGCCTCGTCGATGATGTTGACAGACAGACGTTTTGTAGCGTCAATAGACTTCACGCTGTAATGAGCCGAATGAATGCTCAACAGCAACTTCGAGTGACTGACGATACCTACGTGAGCCACGAGCAGCCAATTTACCTGACCATCTTCTCCAACAGTACCTACTACTGTTGCTGGTGTAGGATAGAGTGCTAGTTTCTGTCCGATATTCTTTTTCATTGTTATGTGCTAATTTTGATAAGGATTCTAATTATATACTTGGTTCCAGAATGATAATCACTCCCTGACTGGTAACGGTGAAACCGATCTATTTGATTCCGTTTTCAGATAGCCATTTACTGACAAGGGACGCTCTACTGGAATGATTGTTTGCATTTATCCAGAGGCTTTTTGTGAATTTCCCTTCAGGAACAAGTCGCTTTGCATCGGATTCCACACCACTGATACCACTACTATGGCTGCTGACTATGAGCCCGATCTTTTTGCCTGACATCTGCTTTCCGTATTGGAAAAGCAGAGTCTGCGTATTGGAAGCCATCCTTGCATGCCACAGCGGAGTTGCGATGATTATTGTGCCGTACTGTTCCATGTCAATCTTCGTTTCTTTGATTGCAGGATATGACGACTCTTTATCCGGATTAGCATTGATTGCATTAATCTGATCTGCTCCAATCTTGTAGTTGTTGGCATTGTAATCGTACTTACCTTCTGGTATAACCTCAACCACATCACAGCTGATCTGCTTTTTAAGATCTGCCACAATCTCACGAGTATTACCTGTGTAACTATAGTAAATCACAAGGGTCTTGCCTTCTGATGTTTCTGGACCTGAATCAGGCTTACTTTCCTCCTCCTTCGTCTCTTCCTGCTTTTTTTCATTGAGAGAAGGAACAACTTCAGGTACGCTGCATGAACCGATGGTTATAGCAGCTGTCGCTATCATTAATAATGTCTGTAACATTTTCATCGAGATCGATTTATTCACATTACAAAGTTACTCCTTAACAAACCAACCTCATGTACATATTCCGCTGATATATTAACCAATATCGCATATTGTCACCATAAACAAAGCTTTTACACACCATAAATAACGGACATTTCGACATAAATGGTTATTTTCGCAATCATGAAAAATATCCTAAAAGTCTCAAATCCGAACGACTATGCAGAATTTGTGGGTGCACCTGTTGTACATCCACTTGTCAGCATTGTCCATTATGACGAGCTCAAGATCCATAGCAGTTTGAACAACTACGGTGTATACGGTCTTTTCATCCAGCGTGAATTTCCAAATGATCTCTCTTACGGAATGCGCCCATACAAGGCTGAGGAAGGCTCTATTATTGCTGTAGCTCCAGGCCAGGTAGGAGGAAGAGAAGATGATGGCAGCCTGCTGTCATTTTCCGGTTGGGCTGTGTTATGGTCTCCGGAGCTTATACACAACACCGAATTGGGAGAAAAAATCAAGGATTTCCATTACTTCTCATATTTTGCAACAGACTCTCTCAAGATGACGGAAATGGAATGGGAACACATCACACATCTTATTGAGCAGCTCAGGACAGAATTGCAGCAGAATGAGGACTCCCCTGCTCTACGTGGTGTTATTTTGGGCTATCTGCGTCTTATTATGGAATACTGTAACCGTATCTATTTGCGACAGCTGGAGGCACCTCAGTCAAAGGATCGAGACATACTAAAGAAGTTCAATTATCTGCTTGAGGAATACTACCGCACCAATCAGCAGATAAAATTCGGCATACCATCAGTAGCATATTTTGCAGGTGAGCTTGCATATTCGGCCAGATACTTCGGGGACATGGTGCACAGAGCTACAGGCGGTACTGCCATCGGCTACATCCATAGTTTTGTAGTGGATCAGGGCAAAAATCTCCTTATGAGAGGCTACAGCATCTCGGAGACTGCCTACAGACTAGGGTTTGAGTACCCTCACCACTTCTCCCGCATCTTCAAGAAGGTGTCAGGCATGACTCCCCGGATGTTCATAAGTTCAGAATAGTCTATCTCTTGAAGCTGACCTTAATCACTTTACATAACAAAGGAACCAATCCAATCAGGACAAGTTCCCCTTTTTCGTTCTCTATACCTCAGTATCGATTATCTGAAAAGAAGTGGAGCAAAAGTGTCAAGATAATGTCTCCAGTTCTTCCATTCGTGACCACCGCCTGTCACATAGAAAGTATGGTCCATTCCATGAGCATCGAGAAGCTTGTCAAAGTCAACAGCCTCATTGAACCATGGGTCAGCATTGCCACAGCCAAGCCAGAACAGCTTGTATCCTGCCTTCTTTATTCCCTCAAGATAGCCATCAAGAGTCTGCTCATCAAAAGCATAAGCTGTGTTCTTCTGATTATGTGGATGTGATCCTGTACTCTGTGGACAGATATAATCGAAGTAACCAGGGAATAGATAATTTGTCCTGATAGTATGACCGCCACCCATTGAAAGACCAGAAATAGCACGAGCTGATCTCTTTGGTATTGCTCTATAATGCTTTTCTACATATGGAATAATATCCTTGATAAGACTAGTCACATAAAGGTCTGAACTTACTTCGTGAGGAAGGGTAACACTCTTTGACCCAGGAACATTATTTACAGGAGCTGATACCTGGTTAGCGTTTCCGTTAGGCATAACAACAATCATTGGAACAGCTCTTCCTGATTCAATAAGGTTATCAATTATCTGGGTTGCACGACCCATTGAAGACCATGCTTCCTCATCTCCGCCACCACCATGAAGAAGATAAAGGACCGGATACTTTGCCTTAGGGTTTGATTCATACTCTGCAGGAGTGTACACCATCATTCTTCTTCTGGCTCCGATTGTTGGAGAATCATACCATACAGATGATACATTTCCCTTTACGGAAGCCTCCTTGAAGTCCTTGGAATACTCTCCATCAACAATGAAGATACTTCTGTAGCTTGCACCATCTCTCTGCATTGAAGAGTTAGCAGGGTCACATACTGATGTTCCGTCAACATTGAATGTGTAGTAGTAGAGATCTGGATCAAGTTCTGGAACTGTTACGCTCCATACTAGATCAGAGCCTCTTTTCATCTGTATAGCACCCATAGCCCATGATCCTGAAAGGGTCACATTTGTGGCGTACTCTGCTCTTATTCTGAATGTAACTCCTGAGGGGGTAATTTCAGGAGAAACAACTGGAGCTCTTCTGGTGTTTGCGATTTCCTGAGAGAACGCTGTACTTATGCAAAGAAATAAAGCAGCAAGTGCTGAAAATATTCTTCTAGTCATATCTGTTGATTATTAAAGTTTAAATGTGCTTTTACTCCACTAATATACGAATTCTGCCACCAGAAAGAAACATTCCAGCCTTCTACTTAATCAGAACAATAAAAAATCGACTGACCAATCATTATGGCCAGCCGATCATTTATTTAATATTTGACAATAATATGTCAAAAGCTAACAGACTACTTGAAGAGGAGCTGAGCAAATGTGTTGAGATAGAGTCTCCAGTTCTTCCACTCGTGGCCACCGTCACTGATGAAAGTAACGTGCTCCATACCATTACGTGTAAGAGCCTCATCAAGAACCTGAGTGTTCTTGTAAGCAAGAGCATCTGCAGAACCGCAACCTACCCAGTAGAGCTTGTACCCAGCCTTCTTGATACCCTGAAGGTCAGCATCGAGGTGATCGCTTTCGCGGATACCTGCACTCATAGGAAGGATCCAAGAGAACTTTCCAGGATATGTGATAGTAGCAGATGTTGTGTGTCCACCACCCATTGAAAGACCAGCGATAGCGCGTGACTCTGGCTTAGCGATAGCTCTGTACTCCTTCTCGATGAAAGGAACGATTTCCTCTACGAGGCTCTTGATGTATGGCTCGTTCTTTCCTGATGTAGGAAGACCCATTGGACCAGCAGCCTGCTGTGTTGGGTTACCGTTAGGCATAACAACAATCATAGGCTTAGCAAGACCCTTCTCGATAAGGTTGTCAAGAATCTGAGCAGCACGACCCATTGATGACCAAGCTTCCTCGTCACCACCGCCACCATGGAGGAGGTAAAGAACAGGATACTTAGCCTTAGGATTTGACTCATATCCGTAAGGAGTATAAACAGTCATACGACGGTTGATACCGAGGATCTTTGAATCATACCATCTGTAAGCAACAGTACCTCTCTTGTTAGCCTCAACGTAGTTCTCTGATCTCTCACCAGGTACGATGAGCATGTTGAGGTAACGTGTACCGTCACGCTGTACATAGTAGTTCTGAGGGTCAGCTACAGTTACTCCGTCAACTGTGAAGCTGTAAGTGTAGATCTCTGGTTCTGGTGCGTCGATTGTAACTTCCCAAACGCCCTTCTCACCCTTAGCCATAGGAACTGCACCCTGGAGCCAGTTACCTGTAAGGTTAACCTGAGTTGCATAGTTTGCGCTAAGGCGGAATGTAACCTTGTCGCCATTGATTTCAGGAGACTTGACAGCTGCACCTCTGCTGAAGTTAGCAAGCTCCTGTGCTGATGCTGCTACTGTGAGCATAGCAACAGCTACGATAGTGAGGATTCTTTTCATAAATGAATTCATTAGTGTATTAGTGTTTCCCTTTTAAAAGTCTTTCAGTTCCTGCAAAAAGCAAAGAATTGAATTATTTGTATTAAAGATAGTTTCTTTTCTTTAATAACACTCACTTTTGACAATAAAAAATTTAATAATCATGATATCTACATGCAATCGACATACTATATCTTACCCAACTTCCATACAATGATCATGTAGGCAGAATGAGTCAAATCGCCGTTCTAGAGCACTTCAGTGGGGTTATAAAAAGATTTAGAAGTCCGTATCGTATATACCATGAACATTTTAAAACCAATTTTTTATGAAACTGACATTCTACAGAAAGGCTATTTCTAATCTCGGATCAACTATCCACTATCGATGGTTTATCAGCTGGCTTAACTGGCTTATTCCTGAAAATAATCGTGAGATGGTATGTGGTACCGAGGACATGCTCGAGCGCATAAGTGGCAGCGCCAATATGTTCACTCTGAGAACTGGCGCCAAATTCCCAAAGATAATCCTCCGTCTCAAATATAAGATAAACTTCGGCGGATGGTACTCAGTCGAAGTCCTGGATGAATTCACAAAAAACAACTTGAAGATGCCCAAAGAGGTATGGATCTGCAATGTCACAAGATTCGTGTTCGGACACATGCCTAAAGAGATCCGCATCACATGGGATGACTAAACCTGACAATTAAGCATTTCCTGACAACAAAGAAAAAGAAAGGTTAACCTCATATTGAGACTAACCTTTCTTCTCTTAATTATTGAGTCAATAAAACTCTGTACTATTTAAGACCTCTTGCTCTAAGAAGAGCTGATGGATCAGGATCAGCACCTGTGAAGCTGAGGTAAAGAGTCATTGGTTCCTCACTACCACCCTTCTCAAGGAATGTTCTTCTGAACTTCATTGAGATCTCATGATTGAACATGCCGTTCTTTACGAAGTAATCAAATGCATCCTTGTCGAGGACCTCTGTCCAAAGATATCCGTAATAACCCGCACTATAACCACTGTTGAAGATATGGTTAAAGTATGTTGTACGGTATCTAGGGATAATCTCATCAATAAGGCCCATCTCCTTGCAAACCTTTGTCTCAAATGCATCGAGATCGAAGTTCTCACCGATTGCAATTGGAGTCTCGTGGAGCTTCATATCAAGGATAGAAGCTGCACAAAGCTCACCTGTTGTGAAGCCCTGGTTGAACTTGAGAGCATTGTTGATCTTCTCTACAAGGTCTGCTGGAATAAGCTCACCTGTCTTATAGTGGAATGCATACTTAGCAAGAATTTCTGGCTGGAAGGCCCAGTTCTCGTTGAACTGCGAGAATGTCTCAACAAAGTCACGTGTTACATTTGTTCCACTTACACTCTTATAGTGGCACTTTGCGAGAAGGCCGTGAAGAGCGTGTCCAGACTCATGGAGTACAGTCTGTACCTCGTCTATAGTAAGTAGACCTGGAGTAGAGTCTGTTGGAGCTGTCATGTTACCGACGTTAACAATGATAGGACGAACATCATTGCCGTTTGCATCAACATACTGCTCACGGATGTTGTTCATCCATGCACCACCTCTTTTTGTCGAGCGAGGGAAGTAGTCTGTTGTGAAGATACCGATAAGAGATCCGTCTGCGTCTGTTACCTTGAATGTCTCTACACCTGGGTTATAGACAGGCACATCATTTAGTGGTTCAACATTGATTTCATAGAGAAGATGAGCTGTCTCGAATACGCCCTTACGAACATTCTCCATAGCGAAATACTGTGAAGTGATGCTCTCGTCAAGGTCATACTTTGCCATTCTGACTTTCTCTGCGTAGTAGAACCAGTCCCATGGCTGAATCTTTGATCCAGCAGGAACCTTACCAGCCTTGATATCCTCATTCATCACCTTCTGCATATCAATGATGTCAGCCTTAGCTGCCTTCATTGATGCTTCCATGATTTCAGCAAGGAATGAATCCACTGTCTGAGGATCATGAGCCATCTTGTCATTGAGAAGATACTCTGCTGCTGACTCGTAGCCCATAAGCTGAGCCTTTCTTGTCTTAAGTGCAAGAATCTCAGTTGCAAGAGCACGGTTGTCATTCTCATTGCCGTTATGACCTCTCATAGAGTATGCCTTGAACATCTGCTCTCTAAGGTTTCTGTCCTCACATGTTGTCATGTTTGCAGAGTACATTGACACTGAGATACCGAACTTCTCAGCGAAAGCATTGTTCTCAGCAAGAAGGTTGTTACCGAACTTCTGAGAAGCTACTGCGATCTTGCCGTTGATCTCCTTAAGCTCGCTCTGGGCTGCTTCGTCAAGACCGATACCGCTGTTCTCGAAATACTTGTAGAGTTTCTCTAGAACAACCTGCTGCTCTCTTGTAAGAGAACTCTGATCTGCCTCATATACGGCCTTGATTCTCTCATAGAGACCCTTATTAAGCATTATGTCATTCTCAAGGTCAGTAACTAGAGGTGTAACCTCGTCCATTACCTCATTGAGTGCATCTGTAGACTCTGTCTCAGAAACATTGTAGAGAACGCCTGTAACCTTTGCGAGAAGACCTCCTGAGAGCTCGTAAGGAACGATTGTGTTCTCGAATGTTGGAGTATCAGGATTAGCGACGATAGCAGCGATCTCTGCTCTCTGCTCATCAATACCAGCCTTCACTGCTGGAAGATAGTCGCTTATCTGAATCTTGTCAAATGGTGGAATTCCGTAAGGAGTTGTCCACTCTTCAAAGAAGGGGTTAACCCTTGAATTGCATGCTGCAAGTGTCATTGCTGCTGCCATTAGCACTACTAACTTTTTCATTTATTTTAATACTTGATAGACTTTGATGAATCGTCAATAAGAACGAACTGGATATTCTGGTTATAGATAGTAAGGATACCTGTAAGTTCTGTCACTGCTCCTGCAAGAATCTCTGCTGGAATCTTAGTGTCTGCAAACTTCGAGTAGCCACTGGTTCTTACCTGAAGATCTGTCTTACCGATCTTGAAGTACTGGCTCACATCATATGCTGATGAAGCGGAATAGTAAGCCTTCCAGTTATCCTTTGTCACGTTTCCAGCAAAAGCAGACTGAGGCTCTTCCTTACCTGTTGTTGCTGTCATATAAGCCTTGAATCCATTCTCTGACATAGCCCATGTGTCGATACCACATGCTGTGTCACTAAGGTAAAGACCTGTTCTATTAGCGTCATAAAGGATAGCAAATACCTCATTTCCGTAAGTAAGGCCCTTAACAGTTACATACTTACCATAGTTCTCAGGCTTTGTAAGCCCTGCCTCGTCAATCACCACAGGAGCAACTGGAGTGTCAAGCTTACCCTTGAAAATGTGAGAATCTATGATATACTTGACATCCATGTAGGCTGTCTCATATGATCCTGTGTAATCCTGGAATCCAAGCTGAATCATTCCGCCGTACTTACCGATAGTAAGACCTGAGCACTTGATATATACCCACTGGCCAAGCTTATAAGTGTTACAAGTATAAGACTGACCGATCTTTATTTCGATAGCACCTGTTTCATCCTGAATATAGAATGAACGATAGAAGTTACCCTCAGCGTCTGAAGTTGTAACCTGTCCCTTGATAATGATATCATCATCAATCTTGACAGGAGCATTCTTGTACATTGCCTTGATCTCGGTAATTGTTGTGTTTGCTTTAAGTTCTGTCTCTGTTATTTCAGGGGTATCGTACTCTGTTGTGAATACTGGTTCCCATTCCTCACAAGACGACAAACAAACTGCTGCAGCGACTGCTGCAAGGAAAATGTTGTATATCTTTCTCATAATTAGAATCTGAAATAAACGTTCAACATATAGTTAGTACCTGGCATGTAGAAGTATCTTGAATCGAAACGGTAATAACGCTCCTTGCTTGAAGAGTCGATCAGACGAGTCTGCTCGTAACCACCGGTCTTGACATTTCTGTTGTTTGCAAGGTTCTTCACATTGAGTGAGAATCCGACCTGATACTTTCTCTGGATATACCAAGACTTACCGATACTGAGGTTCACAAGGAATGCAGGATCAAACTTCTCCTGAGCTGCCATGTACTCAACCTCAACAGGTGTCACAGTCTTGTCTGGACCAGCTGTTGCCATATCAGTTCTATACAGAGGGTTCATGTCAAGGTAAGAGTTTGTGAAGTAGTCAGCATCGAAATCAATGAACCAGTAGTTATAGTTGTATGAAAGACCAAGGCTTGCAGCAAGCTGTGGAGTTCCTGCAACGAAGTGCTGCTCGTTGTGGTCAAAGACATAGGCACCATCAGCATCTGTTGCATATGAACCGTCTGCATCCTTCTTGAATACTGGATGACTCTTCCAATAAGGGATTGTAATTCCGTAAGTATCCTTAACGATTGATGCGTTGTTATCAACTGTCTGATACATCTTAGGGTTAGATGTATACACGAACTGACCCCAGCTCAAAACGCCCTGAAGTGAGAGGTTTGAAATAGGCGTAGGCACCTTGAAACCAAGTTCGACACCTGCATGACGCTGGTTGATTCCGCTCATGGCGAAGTTTGTGAATGAGTTCTGGCTGTCATCGTAGAAGCTCATCACATCACTCTGATCCATGATCTTTGTCCAGTATCCTGTAATACGGACATCATATCCTGATGAGCTGAACTGATAGTTCACATCACCAGAGTATGTCTTGAATGGCTTAAGATCTGGAGTAAGGGAATTTCTGGTACGAGGAGAGATGAATGCCTGGCTGAATGTAGGAGCATCGCTGATAATTCCACCGTTAGCATAGAATCTGTGTCCACCGTTAATTACGTACTCGAGATTGAGCTTAACACCACCTGTGAGGAAGTTTGGAGCCTTTGACTTACCCTTTGAAGAGATTACTTCTCCTGTGATAGAGTCGTAAGAAGTAAGAGTTACACCATCATAAGAGATTTCTTCACCGTTCTCATCAAGACCTGCGAAAAGGCCCTTACGATAGAGACCCTCTCTCCAGAATGTAGTGTAACCAACCTTTCCTGATACTGTAGCCTTGAAGCCACCGTTTGTGTATGTTCCATTTAGGAATGCCTCAGCCTTACGGATCTGAGCATAGTAGTCATAACCGTACTTGTCACCCTCATGGATAATCTGAGGATTGCCACCATGAGACATGAAGTAATCAAGGTCATTCTGAATATATGCTGCTGAATGATATTCACGCTCAGCAAAAGAGTCTGTGTTCAGGTAGTAGTCACCACCCAATAGATCTGCAGCGATCTTATAGTTCTCTGTCCTATTGATCTTTCCATTTACACCACCTGCGAAGTTAAGAGCATTGATTGGATGCCACTTGAAAGTGAATGCAGCATTGAGGTCTCTCTGATCTACTCTTCTCTGCTCCTGAACGTATACAGAACGATTTCTCCTCTGGCCATAGAGGATGCTTGAATTCCTCATATTTGCAGCATACATTGCATCCCAGTTCATATGTGCGATACCGCCAATGTTCTGAGTCCATGAATCCTGTGCCCAAAGAGCCTTATCAAGGTTGTTTCTGCCATAGTCAGCATTCTCCATGTAGAAATAGCTTGGAAGGTTTCTGTAGTAATCAGGTCTAGGGTCTGCTGCATTGTAGAAGTCAATTGCTGTTGAACCATTCCAACCGAAGCGGTAAAGAACTGTTGCTGTAGCCTGGAACTTCTGAGAAGGTGTATAGTCATACTTAAGAACAGCAATAGGTTCATGACCACTCTTTACTCTAGAGTTACGAACCTTTCCGTTCTGATAACCCCAGTTAGAGTTGTACATGTTGTCCCCCATCAAGTCATACACTTCCTGAGTTGATGCCTGCTGTGTTCCACGCTGTCCTGGAGCAGCCATAAGGATAAGACCAAGCTTATGAGTGTCATTGAATGACTTCTCAACAGCTCCATAATATCCGAATGATCTATAGTACTGTCCCTTGATCCAGTCATTTCCACCAAGACGAGTTGAGAAGTTGAACGCATATGACCAGCCGTTGTCAAGCTTACCTGATGCGTAGCTCATCATAAGTCTCAAACGATAGAGTGCGCTGTTAGTCAATACGCTTCCTCTCCAACCAGTTCTGACGCTACCTGCATTGGCTGCGATATTGGTAAGGCCATTGACACCACCGAATCCATAGTCAGAAATCTCAGCACCTGTTACGCTGTCCTTTGTTCTGGTTGCCTCGTTGAGACCACTCCACAAAGAATAAGGTGAATAGCCTGTAATGGCATCGTTCATCTTAATTCCAGCAAGGTAGACATCCTGAGCCTCACTTGTATAACCACGAGCCCTGAAACGGATATCACTGAAGTTGTATCCAGCGATATTGTTGAACACGTCATTCTGACCATAGAGGATAACTGGAGAATCAGAGTAACCTGAGTCATCCATATCGAAGTCAGCGAAATTTGAATCATCAACCTCAAGGACTACCTTTGATGGAGTCATCGAAAGATTGAACATATTCTTGACATATCCGTCATTGACTGTTACATTGATGTTGTTCTGAAGATACTCATCAGCTGTAACGACAAGACTATACATTCCGTCAGCAAGACCGCTGATAAGGAATGTACCGTCACTTGCAGAAGTTGCTGTAGCGATCTGCTCTGCTCCATCGTAAAGGACCAAAACAGCACCCGCAATAGCTGATCTGTCAGCACGGTTTACAACCGTTCCCTTAACTCCACCAGTTGGAGTCTGTGCAAACATTACACAGCTTAAGAGAATGGCAGCAATTGCCAAAGTCAGTTTCTTAATCATATATTATACTTTTATTATTTCTTATTGGATACAACTATGTATGTTGGATAGTGGTCACTATATCCACCGATGAATGCACCATTGGAGAAAGTTCTGAAAGGTGTTCCCTTGTACTGACCTTCCTGCTGAGTCATGAATGATGGGTTAAAGACTCTACCATAGTACTCATTCTTGCCCTTCTTCACAATCGGAATAATATGAAGACCATCCTTATCGTTAGCTATTGGCTCATTGACGAGAATAATATCATAGATATTCCACTCTCCTCTATATGCGAGGGAACCATAACCAGCCTTAAGCATTGAAAGGAATGGAGAGAAGAAGTCCTTCTTACCAACCTCTGCGAAAGTCTCCTTTCCATGCATATAGACAGCCATACTGTCATCTGTTGGGTTATCGTTCATATCACCCATGACTACGATCTTGATTCCAGGGAATTCCTCCTCAAGCTGCATAGCTCTAGCGTAGATGATCTCTCCTCCGCGGCTTCTAAGGTCATTGCTCTTACCACCGATTCTGGAAGGAAGGTGAGCAACAAAGAATGCGAACATCTCGTCTCCTAGCATACCACGAACCATAAGGACATCACGAGTCTTGAAGTTAGCCTTCTCCTCGTCTGTCATATCGAACTGGATATTGCTATCGAAATTATATCTGATAGACTCGCTTGCGAGGACTGAGAAGCACTCTGGTCTATATAGAAGAGCGACATCAACACCACGGCTATCAGGTCCGTCATAATGAACTATCTGATAGTTTGCAGAAGCGATAGATGGCTGGCTGACAAGATCCTCGAGAACGTGTCTGTTCTCAATTTCACTGACACCAAGCACAGCATGGAAAGTCTTGTTCTCATCAGCCATAGCTCTGATAACAGAGGCCATGTTTGACTGTTTCTTCTCATACTTTGCATCTGTCCATTTGTTGGCTCCATCTGGAAGATACTCATAGTCATTCTTACCGTCGTCATGGTAAGTGTCAAAAAGGTTCTCCAAATTGTAGAAGCCAATCACATAGCTTGCATTACCCTTCTTCTGAGCAAAAGCATTTGCTGAGAAGAGAATAAATGAAATCAATGCGATATATGTAATTCTTCTAATCATATCTTAGTTGTTTTATCGTTAGAATTTCCACCATGAAACAGTTGTAGGATCCTGAGATTCAACCTTCTTTGCCTCTTCTTCTCCAATTGCAGTTGGAAGGTTAACGAAGAAGTTGATTCCAAGCTTCTTCTCAAGGTCAGCAATTGACATCACCATTGACTTGTCAATATCCTGCTGAGAATAGTTCTTATGAGGCATATAGATTGCACAGCCCATATAGCCCTTATAACCGACTGTGGAGCTCTTGCTGTATCTAAGAAGACACTTATAGTATGCCGTTGGAACTGCTACCTTCTTGCCGTCATTGTCAAGAGCGTAGTCCTTGCTGTCTTTAACAACACAACCAGTCACCACATAAAGAGTGTCCGAGCTCTTAGCCCAATCTCTTACCTTGATTTCAAGGTTCGCCCAGATTGCCTGGTTGAACTTCTCTCCAAGCTGAGGAGTCATGTTAGTTCCATAGAATGTCTCCTTGTTTGCTGCAGACGACAATCTATCAGCAGATGGACATTGGTGACCTCTATCGTATTTGGCTCCATTTGTAGACTTGTAACCCGACTGAAGAACTGCCTGCTTGTTTCTAGGAAGAAGCGGATCAAGGAATCCCCAAGCGTTGGTTCTAGATCCTGTACCGATTGTCCATGCATTAAGAGGATAAGCGACCCAATGAGATACTAGCTTTTCATCATCATAATAGAATGAATAGTTTCGTGTCTTGACAGATCCTAGTGTCTGGCTGTGAGTATAGAAATCAAGCCCGTCTCTATCATCTGTCTCTGGAAGTTCCATCCAACCAATTTTAGTTGGATTGACATTACCACCAGTGTTTCCACCGGTATTGCCGCCTGTGTTACCACCAGTATTACCGCCAGAGCTGCCACTACCTGGATTATCGTATGGATCATCACCCGGATCTACGATGTTCTCAGACTCATAACACTTCTGGGTAAACTCGACTTCTGCTGTCTGTCCATCAGCTTCCAGAATCAATGTAACATATCTGTAGTCCTCACCATCGTTCTTCTCATATGTCATCACGATGCTGGACTTGCTGCCTGTTCCTGAATTCTGGCTCAGTGTAGCCCAATCCTTTCCTCCCTCAAACTTGAGAGACAAGTTCCAGTTACCTGTTGCCTTTACTGCAACAAAAACGCTGGATGCTGTATATGGTACATCTGTTGTCTTTGTTGTGATTGATATAGGCTCAACTGGCTTATCATCTTCTCCACCTGTCCCTCCGCAGGAAGCCAATGCAAATAGCATTGTTCCTGCGAGTGACAAATAGAGGAATATTTTACTTGCTAGTTTCAAAGCTAGGAAATTTTATTCAGCGTAATAAACTGTCATCTTCTGGAAACGGATGTGTCCAGATGAAGCTGTATTGGTAATAACAAGAGACTCTGTCTCACCTGCCCATGTTGTACTTGCCTCATCATAAGCACCTGCACTGAATGTTGTAGAAGCAACATTAATAGTGTTGGATGTTGGGCATGTGAAGACAATCTTGTAAACCTTCTTACCTGCTACAGTAAGGGTGTTGCCACCGTAAAGTCTTGCAGCTGTACCTGAAGTGTAATACTTTGGTGTAGTTGATCCTGTACCCTTATCGAAAGTCAATGTAACGCCTGTGTCACCAAGTGCAACTGTTGTCAACTCTGCAGCATTCTCATATCCAAGTGTAGAGAAGTCTACTGTATAGTCTTTAGCTGTTGAAGGTGTGTTATCCACGAATCCGCTGTCATTGCCGCCATCGCCTGGATTAGTATTGCCGCCATCTCCTGGGTTTGTATTACCACCGTCGCCAGGATTTGTGTTACCACCATCACCAGGGTTGCTAGGTGTTTCTCCCTGAAGCTCGTAAAGAACTGGCATTTCACCTGTAGCGTCAGCATATGAGCCATATGACTTGTACTGAGCTGACCACTGGATGTACTTGTTTACGCTCTTGTTAAGGATCTTTGCTGTACCGTCTGACTGAATCTCAACGCTCCAATACTGACCCTCTGTAGGAGAAGCATTGACATTGAAGCTGTTGTATGTTCCAGTCTGGTAGAGGTATCTGTTATCTGATCCCTTGATTGTGTATCCGTCGTTTGTGCTTGTGAACACAAATGCGTTGTCCAAAGACTCAAGTGAAATGACATCACCAGACGCTGTTAAAGCGTCACCATTAAGGTATCCATAAGTCTTGTCTGCTGCGATTGGCTTTGCTGCCATACCTGCTGCAACCATGATATAAGACTTGCCACTTACTACTGATGATGCCTTCTTGAAATCGTACTTGCCTGTATTGCCACCGTCTCCAGGGTTAGTGTTTCCACCATCACCAGGGTTGCTAGGTGTTCCATCCTGAAGTTCATAGAGAACTGGCATCTCACCTGTAGCATCAGCATATGAACCATATGACTTGTACTGTGCTGACCACTGGATGTACTTGTTTACACTCTTGTTCAGAATCTTGACTGTACCGTCTGACTGAACTGTAGCCTCCCAGTACTGGCCTTCTGTTGGAGTGTCTGTAACATTGAAACTGTTGTATGTTCCTGTCTGGTAGAGGTATCTATTGTCTGATCCCTTGATTGTGTAACCGTCTGTTGTGCTTGTGAACACGAATGCGTTGTCCAAAGATGTCATTGTAATAACATCGCCTGATACTGTTACAGCATCACCGCTGAGGTATCCGTATGTCTTGTCTGCTGCGATTGGCTTAGCTGCCATACCTGCTGCAACCATGATATAAGACTTGCCGCTTGTGATAGAAGTAGCCTTCTTGAACTGATAGCTACCTGTGTTTCCACCATCACCAGGGTTTGTGTTACCGCCATCACTGTTGCCACCTTCGATGTTAAGATCTACACCCTTTGAGAAATCGATTGCAGTTCCTGCAGCTGCTGCCTCAGCAACCTTGAGGTCATCAAGACGATATACGCTAGCAAGAGAAGCTGCAACATAAACTGCGAGCTTAGCTGTTCCAGAAGGAACTGTAATTGTTGCAGAAGCAAGATCCCACTTACCAGCCTGAAGAGCGTTAGGGAATGTATAGTCAACCTTAACCCACTTTGTAGCATCAGCACTTACATAGAGGCTGAACTCTGTTGGGTCGAATGCTGCATCCTTATGGCTTTCGTCATACTTCTCTGTACCGAATGAGATTGTGAGGTTAGTCTTTCCTCCAAGGTCAATATCCTTAACTGCGAAGTATGCAGATGTACCGAAGAAGAGGTTATTCAAACCAGATGCAATAGACTTGTAGCTATCCATTGCATAGTCGCCGTTAGAAACTGAGTTGTTACGAGCAGACATACCATTGAAGAGGTAGCTTACTGATGCTGCACCAGAACCTATCTCATTCTTCCAACCGTCGAACTGGTCAAGGTATGGATAAGATGATCCATTTGTTCCAAATGTCTTTGTAGCCTCTGCCTTATCAAAGTTGTTGTAGTAGATAGCGCCAGAATTGTCACCACTGCCTGGTGTATCACCACCAGTACCACCACCCACAGGGATATCTGTACCTGTAGAGAAGTCAATAGCTGTACCCTCGTTCTCTGAGATTACGAGCTTGACGTCATCCATACGGTGACCGCCGCTAAGAGTAGAAGCGAAGTAGATAGAGAGATTCTCTGTTCCCTCTGGTACTGTGAATGTAGAAAGTGCGATATCCCATCTACCGTTCTTGAAGTCGCCAGGGAATGCATACTCGCGCTTAACCCACTTCTCGTTATCGTTACTTACGTATACATTGAACTCTTCTGGCTTGAATGTATTGTCATCCTCACCATAAGCGTACTTCTCTGTACCGAATGAGAGTGTAAGGTTTCTCTTACCAGCAAGTGCAATGTTCTTGACAACGAAGTTAGGATTAGAACTGAAGAGAAGGTTGTTGACACCTGATCCTGCATAGTCACTGTAGTTACCGTCAGAGTTCGAGTTGTTACGGCAAGAAATACCGCTGAAGCTATACTCTACATTGTCAGCACCAGATCCTGTCTGGTTCTTCCAACCCTCGAACTGGTCAAGATATGGCCATGAAGTACCGCTTGTTCCAAATGACTGGGTAGCAGGCTCCTTATCAAAGTCGTTGTAATAGATGATAGCGTCCTCTGCTGATCCGAGAGGTCCGTTCTGATTGACTGTGAGAGTCTTTGAATCGTAAATGATATCAAACTTCACATAACCTGTTCTTCCAAGTCCTGTGTTAGGAAGAAGAGTAATTGTAACTTCCTGAGGTTCTGGAGAAGCTTTACCAGATGCTGGTTCCACCTCAATCCACTCAGACTCAGAAGAAGCCGACCAGTCTCTGCTTGCTACCAAAGAAATGGTCTTTACAGATGCAGAAGACGATACTTCTTCAACGGTAATAGCTTTCTCAGAAATAGTTATTTCAGGAAGGCCCTGTACACCATCCTCCTCTTCGCAGGCTGTTACAACAGCTGCAAGACCAAGGACGGTCATCATAAGATTTCTTAGTTTCATATATATCGTTTTAAATTATTTACTCAAAGGATACAAAGTTACCAAATTAAAAGGAAGAAATGATATGAAAATATAAGTAAAAATCAAAAAAAAGGTCGCCGGCGTAATTCCGACGACCATAATTTATCTTGTTGAGAAATTTCTACAACTCGTATGTAATTTTTATTGAAGTAGGTCTAAGCTGAATATTTGATTGATCACTTGCTCCCCTCTTATTTGTGATAACAACAGATGTTGCAGAACCTTCCCAAGCGCTTGATGTGGTGCCTCTTGTGTAATCTCCAATGTCTGACCCTATATCAGAACCACCACAATAGGTATCTGTATGCGTAAACTCAATTTTTACAATCTTCCTTGCCGACGATTCAGTAGTAAAGGAGAGTGTGTTACCGACATATATTCTAAGTGTTGTAGCTGATGAATATGTTGAACCTACTGCGTTTCCTGTTCCTGCAGCCTGAACAACTTTTGTTCCTTTTGACGTTGTCATGGAAAGAGTCTTCGTTGCTTCATCATATGTGAAGTTTCCAGACAAAGTCTCTGTCTCATATGTTATGCCAGACTTTTCAACAGTAATTGTTACCTTAGCAATATTACAAGCATATGTTGAAGTACCCTTAAGCGCAACTGTAATAACTGCTGTACCAACTTTCTTTGCTGTTACAACACCTGCAGCAGAAACCTCAGCTACTGTAGGATCACTACTAGCATATACGAATGTTGCCCCAGCCTCTGTTGAAGTAACGCCAATTGTATATGTAGCGCCTGGAGCAAGAGTCTTTGTTGTCTCAGTAAGCGACATTGCACCAGGACCTAAAGCTGTGACAAAAACATTATCGTCGGTTGACCAAACTGCAAGCTGTTTAGTTGTATTATAGATTGATGGGAAACAGATAACATCAACGACATCCTCCTCACTCATTTCAACAGTATTAACAGCCTGAGCACGAACTGCAATAGAGTTCAAATCCTGGAAGATTACACCATCTCTATCTGTGCCTGAAATTCCGTTGGTAACAAGTGCTGCAGAAATCTTAACTCTTCTGCTTAAGTACTTATCATAATCAGCAAGAAGATTTTCGATAGTCACCTCAGTAAGAGGAATTGTAGCGCCTTCCTCTACAGTTGCTGCAGAAAGATCAATGCTTGTTACCTCAGGTAGACCATTGTACATTTTTCCTACAACAGCAACAGTACCTGTTATAGACTTGCCAGCAACAAGGCCATGGCCTGACTTGAATACATAAACAGCACCAGATTCATCCTCTATATATGCGCCATTACCATTTACATAAGTTACAACAGCACCGTCAAGTGCTACCTGGAACGTACCAGTCTCTCCACCAGCAATCTTTTCTTTAATAGCAGCAACACCTTCTACTGCTGGATCTGCAGGAGATGCCTCATAGTCAGCAGGAACAAGATAAATATCACCCTCCTGAGCAGAAGTATAGAAAGCATAATACTGTGCATTTGAAGCCTTATTGTACTGAAGGTATCTTGTTGGATCTGAGTCTAGCGCAATCTTATATGTACCATTTGCATTCTGGCTAACCTGAAGTGCACTTCCTGTTGAAGATGTTGAAGCAGCATTACCACTTGTTTTATTCCAACTGAGATACTTCGCAGGTGTACTCTGATCTGCCATTGTGTATACTGAACCATCCTTTGCAAGAGTCCAAACGATTGTTGCGTCTGTTGTTGAAAATGAAGCAGCCACACCATCATATTCTACTGAAACTGCTGAAAGCCTTGTTCCATTAGCAGTGCTTGAGAGAGCTAAATAGTTACCACCAACATTAACCATAGGAACATATGTTCCAGAATAGTCTACTGTTACTGCTGTGCTCATATCAACTGTCATCTTAGCAACATGACCTGCCTTGAATGACTTTGCAGAAGCGAATGTAATATCACGTGTGTAAGTATTCTGATCTGTTACAATAGCAACTGTCATAACTTCGCCTGCCTCGAATGCTACAGGCTCTACAGCGAACCATACATTCTCAAGTGAGTTTGTATTAAGAGTAATAGAGTTACTTGATGAAGAACTACCTGGAGAAAGACTTCCATCAGAATAAACATAATCGAAACCACCTGCAAGAGCCTTATCTGCTGCTGTAATAACGATAGACTTAACAGTCTCACCGCTCTTAACAGGAGCATTTGCAAGTGTCATCTTTCCATAAGCAGTAACATGACGGAAAGCGAGCTGAAGTTCCTCTGGCTGAGCATCATAAGCGAGATCCTTCGCAAGAACAACAATAGAAGTAGGATCAACTGCATCTACGCCAGGAGTCTGTACTGTAGGGAGCTTTACATAGATACCATCTTTCTTTGGATTTGAAGCTCCCCAAGCAGAAGCTGGAGAAATTGCATAGTAATCATAATTGTCAGCATCAACAGCTTCCAATGAAAAACCGAAATCAGCTGTCTTACCATCTGTAGACTTTGTGTAAGAATCACTAGTAACAGCTGCAAGTTTTGTTTCCTTGCCTGCTACTGCAACCTCAAAGATCTTGATTGATTCTTCATCACCCCAAACTGAAGCGTAAGTACCATCTTCATTTGGAGTAACGACAACCTTTGTATCAGGAGTACCATTTGTTGCATGAGCAACTACCTTGATCTGCTTTCCGCCGAGAACCTCAGCTACATCAGACTTTGTACAAGAAGAGAACAATCCCATCACTGATAGGACAGCTCCAAAAACAAATAACTTCTTCATTCTCACGGAAAAATTAAATTGTTCCCCAATCATCTTCGTCGTCAAAATCAATATCCTTGATCTGACCAGCATCAGGAGATGCCACAACACATACAGAATTCTCAACAGAATAAGAGAGAATCTCACAGTTTGGTGACTCATAAGAGCCGAATGCATTCTTTAGAATCATTTTGAACTTAATTTTTATATATTACTCTTAAAAACTATCAAACGATATCTAACAAATTTAATCACTTTCGAGCAAAAGGCAATGATAAATCGTATTAAGTTGTTAATACAATTTACGTTATGATTGATACCATTTATCACAAAAAAGGTGGCAACCAAATAGTTACCACCCCTTCTGACAATTATTTATCTTCGATTATTTCTCGAAATGATCAGGAGTCCAAAGACCTACCTGAAGAGTAGCATTGTATCTTGTTGGGAAACAAATCAAGTTACCAGTACCAGCCTCGATAGTGACGTTCTTGTCCTGAAGTCTAGCTGCAACTGTAGCCTCACCCTGAGAAAGAACACCATCTCTTGCACTTGAGTTAAGAGTCTTGTCAAGAGTTACACCCTCGAGCTTAACCATACAGTTCTGATATCTGAGATACTCCTTCATAAGCTTAGAAAGAGTAATAGTTGTAGCTGCAACTTCACCCTCTGTAAGAGTAGCTTCACCAACATTGATTGAAGTAAGCTCAGCATAACCAGCGTAAAGTTTGATGTTACCTGTAACCTTACCATTGATCACTGTACCTGCAGAAAGACCGCTGTCTCTCATGTAAAGCTGAATACCACCTGTTGCATCCTGAATGAATACATTGCTTCCGCTTACATATGTAACGATTGCATCTGTAAGGTTAGCCTCGAATACAGCCTCTGTTACAGCTGCAGAGTTATTAAGTTCTGCAATTGTCTTGATTGAAGCAGCTCTATCCTCAAGCTTAACGTTTGCAATCTCCCATGTGCTGGCGTTAGCAACTGTAGCAGAATACTGGAATGCGAAGTTGAAGTACTCCTTACCAACAAGTGAAGCAAGGCTGATGTCTCCTGACTCCTTCCAGCCATAAGCATTGTCATGCTCAGGGATAAGAAGCTGAGTCCAAGTCTCACAGTTGTCTGTAGATACCCAAAGAGTGAGTTCCTCCTGCTGGTTTGTTGCGAACTTACCAGCATGCTCGAATGTGAGAACTGGAGAAGTCACACCAGCAAGGCTGATCTTAGGAGATACGAGCATTGACTTAGAATCATTTGTTGCACCGTATGCAGAAGCCTTAGCGTAGAACTTACCGCTATATGAAGCAGTAGACCATGTATCCTTACCATCTTCTCTTGCAACAATGTCAAGAACCTCGAATGCACCCAAACCTGCTGAGAAGTCCTCTGCGAATGGAAGTGTGTACATTGAAAGACCTGTTGCCTGAGTAATAGAAACAATTGCTTTTGAGTCCTGTCCTGGGATGCTTGAAGAGAATGTAACAGTACCTGTACGTGTATCCTCAGCATTCTCAGCAATGTGGAGATTTACGAATGTAGTATCATTACGAACCTCAAAGTTAGAGATTGTGATCCAGCTTTCGTCTGACTTCATCTTGAGGTCATCTCCCTTATAAGCGACAGCAACTTCAGGGTCAGACTCGTCCTTAGGGACATTATACTCTGAATTACCTACAACAGAGATAAGAGACTTTGTGATATTGATAACAGTAACGTCAACAAGCTCAACAGTTTCGTTATATGTCTTCTTAGGACCCTGAACTGTAATCACATCACCAACAGAAAGGCTCCAGCTTGAAGAATTATTGGCGTCATTGAGGTTGTCATAAGAGTTTGAACTTGAATTTGCATTACCCTTCTTGTCCAATGTTCCATAAATGTAAACCTCACCTGTACCATCATTCATATAGAAGTTACCGTAGTGAGTATTTGCGATGGAAGTAACTGTACCAGTTATCTTATAAGATGCTCCGTCTGGGCCATCAATAACGTCCTTACATGTTGAAGGCGATGGTTCACCACCATCCTGAAGGAGCTTGATGATCTGCTTCTTTCCGTTAGCGAAATTGATGACGATCTCAACATCCTTCTGAGAGCCCTTGTTTTCTACAGCAGTAAGAGAGATTGTAGTCTCTCCAGCGCTACCTGAAAGAGGAGATACTGTAAGCCATGATGGAATTTTTGTTTCGTCAATACTCCATGTCTGGTCCGATGAAAGAGTAATGGTCTGTGTTCCGCCATTTGTGACGAAACCGACCACAGAGCTGGAGATCTCTACACCTGGAAGTGTTGAAATCTCTACCTGATCCTCACAGCCAGCAAAAACGAATGCAGCAGCTACGATAGATGTAAGAATATGCTTAAGTTTCATAATTGCTTACTTTTAGATTAGTTGAACATATATCTGATACCGATCTGCATGTACCAGCAGTTACCGCTTGTGTAAGAGTAGTCCCATGTCTTGGCACCGTCAGCAACTCGTGTTGAGTATACTGGATAACCCTCATTGTTTGTGTATTCGTACTTGAGAATCTTACCAGAAAGTGCCTCTGGAGAGAAGTTCTTAGCAACACCCCATGATGAGTTGAACAGGTTCATGAGATTATTGATATCAAAGTTAAGCTGGAGAGTGTTTGTATTCTTACCAACCTTAATCTTGAAGTCATGAGCATAGTGGAATTCAACAGTATGAACCACAGGCTGAGTAAGACCGTAAGCCTCTGCGTACTGACCCTTGTGAGTTGAGAGGTACTTGTCCTGGTTTGCAAATGCCCAGTAGCGAGCACCATCCTCAGGTGTTACGAATCTGATCTCTGACTCATCTCTAGGGATGTACATAAGGTCATAAGCGTAACCGTCACCGTTCATATCATTAACATACATGTAGCTGTTTCCGCCATATCTGTTAGCCTCGTAGAAGAGGCTGTAGGTATCGTTCTTAGTTGTGTAAGATACTGACAAGAAACCACGATCTGGGTTATTGTATGAAGAGTTATGGAGGTTGTTGAAGTTAGGACCCTCAACTGAAGGGATGTACTGCCATGCTGCTGAAGCGTTAGAACCAGGCATACCTGTAAGCTCCTTAGCTACGATGTGAGATGCACCTGCTGTAATGTTGAGACCCTTGACCGGTTCTGCCTTAATCTCAAGTGACACCTGATGACCGTAACCCTTGTTTGTATTTGTAAGGACAAATGCGTCTGTCTTGTTGAGTCTGTAAGAAGATGGATAGATGTGACGTCCGTCTGCTCCGTTGAATGTTGCCCAACCAGAGTTATCCTCTTCAATGTTCCAGTTAGAGAGCATGACACCATTGATTGTCTTGTTGTAGATATACTCTGCTGTAATTGTAAGAGGGAACGATACATTTGGACGATACTCGAGAGCGAGTGAAGACTTCCAAACCTGAGGCATCTTGAAGTTAGGATCAACACCTGCAATCTCTGAAGGAAGTGTACCATCCTCAGGAGTGATAGATGTAGGGTACTTCTTAGGATCGTAGCTGTTCAGGATGTTAAGGATATCCTTTCTGTCAGTAACAAGACCGCCAGCGAACTTCTGGAGAAGGCTCTTGTCTGTAATACGTGTAGCACGACCCTTGACCATACCTGAGTTTGTTGGCATGTTCGTGAAGAACACAAGAGGGAGACGACCAGCGAAAAGACCTGTACCTCCACGGAGTGTAAGGCTCTTGTCCTGGGTGATGTTCCATGAGAAACCAACTCTTGGAGAAATCTGAATATTAGTTGTAGGCCATTTACCTGTATCTACATGCTTACCATCATAATCCTCAGCGAGAATTGCATTGTTTGTCATGATATCATTGTTGTTGAAGCCAATTGTATCAAAACGAACACCTGCATTTACCTTAAGGTTGTCAAATGGCTTCCACTCGTCCTGAACATATGCACCAAGCTGAGCGAAACGTACAGCTGCAGATGGGTCATCCTTTCCGTTGTAACCCCAGTCGAATGCCATAGCTACAGGAGCTGCACCGTTCATGAATGCTGACATAGAGTCATAACGGAACATACCTGTACCATTTCTCATATATGTATTAAGTGCCATCTGATGCTCATAGCTGACACCTCCTGTAATCTTGTGAGCACCCTTATACCATGCGATATCGTCCTTCACTGTGAGAGTCTGGTTACCTACACGGTTGTAAAGAGTAAAGAGCTCATAACCGAAGAGCATGTATGGCATGTCTGTCTCACCAAGGTCACCAGCTGCAATTTCTACCATTGGGAAGTAGTCTGAGTTACTTCCACGAACATCCTCAACGTCTGAATAAGTTACAAGGAACTGATTTGAAAGGCTGTTTGTAAAGCGGCTGTTAAAGTCGAGAGAAACAGTAGAAATCTTGTTGTTCATTGAATATGCTGAATTAGCATATGTAATACCATACTGGCTCTGTGAGCTGTAAGGGAATGCAGAAATATCTCTAGATGTAGAAGGCATTGACCAAGTCACATTGTTTGTGTGGTTGAATCTCAATGCTACATGGTGCTTGTCATTGATATTCCAGTCGAGACGAGCAAGAATCTTGTAGTTTGTCTTGTCGGCAGGATAGTTTGTATAAGAACCTGGGTCATATCCATAAGTCTTGATAAGATGGTTTCTCATAGTCTCAGCGTCGTCAATTGTAACGCGGGAGATGTTCTTGTCAACATCAGCAACACCATCCACTGAAGGCTTCCACTTGTTAAGTGAAGAAGGAATTACAGCATACTCACCGTTTACAAAGAAGAAGAGCTTGTTCTTAACAATTGGTCCACCGAGAGAGAAACCGTATGTTGTTGTACGGTCTGTAGTACGCTCGGTAAGTTCCTTGCCATTTACACGGTTACCACGCATGTTCTCATTACGATGATAAATGTAAGCTGTTCCCTTGAATGTGTTTGTACCAGACTTTGTGATAGCGTTGATACCACCACCGATGAAGTTTGACTGACGGACATCGTAAGGAGAGATAACTACCTGAAGCTCCTCAATAGCATCAAGAGAGATAGGGCTACCACCACCTGGAAGGCTTGTAGAAAGACCGAAGTTGTTGTTGAAGTTAGCACCATCGACTGTGAAGTTTGCTGAACGTCCTGATGTACCGGAGAAGTTCATACCATTTCCTCCATAAGGAGAAAGCTTAGCGATGTCTGTAACACTTCTGCTGATAGTAGGGATAGTCTTGATCTGGTTGCTGGTAATGTTTGTTGCAGCACCTGTCTTCTCTGCAGAGAACTTTGTAGATGCGGTAGAGATAACTATAGCCTCTGTAAGCATCTCAACGTCATCATTGAGAGTAGCATTAAGAACATATACTTCAGCAAGAGGAAGTGTAACATCAGTATAAGTAATTGTCTGGTAGCCAAGGCAGCTGATTTCCACCTTGTATGGACCACCTGAACGCATACCGTTGATGTAATAATGTCCTTCAGTGTTAGTCACAGCATAGTACTGTGATCCTGAAGCTGTGTGGACAGCGACAATTGTTGCACCGGGAACTGGCACACCTGACTTGTCCGCCACCTTACCATTCATTGATGAAGTAGTAACCTGCGCAAAAGCTGCTACACTCATCAAAACTGCCGAAATAACGGCAATGAAAAGCTTAATAGATTTAGACATAGATATTTATAATAATCAATTATTAATCGGTATAAAAACTTTACCTTTTCACTTACAAATATAAAACGGAGAAATAAAGTTTCTTGCACTTTTTTATGAAATATGTGTGAAATTTCAAAATTTGATATACCTTTGCACCACATTTGTGGAGAGATTTGTTTTGCTTGCAACCACGTGAAAAAATGCTAAAATCATATCAGTGTTTTGTGTTTTTATTACGGCTCCGCATATAGCAACGGGGCTATTTTTGTATATATATGAGTAAGAATTATTTGTTTACATCAGAATCAGTTTCTGAGGGACATCCTGACAAGGTCTCTGACCAGATTTCTGATGCCATTCTTGATGAATTCCTTCGCCAGGACCCAGAGTCTAAGGTAGCTTGTGAGACTTTCTGTTCAACTGGTCTTGTAGTTGTCGGAGGAGAGGTAGGATCTGAAGCATACGTTGACATTCAGACTACAGTTAGACGCGTTATCAACAAGATCGGCTACAACAAGGCTGAATATATGTTCGACGGAAACTCTTGTGGAGTGCTTTCTGCAATCCATGAGCAGAGCAAAGATATCAATAGAGGTGTCGTAAGAGAGACCCCTGAGGAGCAGGGTGCCGGCGACCAGGGTATGATGTTCGGTTACGCTTGCCGTGACACAAAGGAGTACATGCCACTTGCACTTTCTCTTTCACACCTCGCACTTAGAACTCTTGCTGACATCAGACATAAGAACATCGAGCTTATGCCTTACCTTCGTCCAGATGCAAAGTCTCAGTTCACTATCGAATACGACGGTGAGACAGGAAGACCAGTACGAGTTCACACTATCGTAATCTCAACCCAGCATGACGAGTTCACTGCAGACGAGCTCGGCAAGATGTCATATTCTGATGCTGTAAGCCAGTACGGACAGGCTAGAGTTGATGCAGCAATGCAGGCAAAGATCAAGACAGACGTAGAGAACATCCTTCTCCCTAAGATCAAGGAGCAGCTTCCAGAAGAGACTGCAGCCCTTTTCAAGGGTGACTACATTCTCCATGTCAACCCAACAGGAAAGTTCGTAATCGGAGGTCCTCATGGAGACACAGGTCTTACAGGACGTAAGATTATCGTAGATACATATGGTGGCAAGGGTGCACACGGTGGTGGCGCATTCTCAGGAAAGGACCCAAGCAAGGTTGACCGTTCAGCTGCTTATGCAGCTCGCTACATTGCAAAGAACCTTGTAGCAGCAGGTGTTGCTGACGAAGTTCTTGTCCAGCTTGCTTATGCTATCGGTGTCGCTAAGCCTGTAAGTGTATTTGTCAACACATACGGTACAGCTAAGAACGGCCTTACAGATGGTGAGATTGCAGAGAAGGTAAATACAATCTTCGACCTTCGCCCTGCTAAGATTATCGAAAAGTTCCAACTAAAGAACCCTATCTATGAGCCAACAGCTTCTTATGGTCACCTTGGAAGAGAGCCATATGTAAAGGTTCTTAAACTCGTCCGTGACGGCAAGGAGGTTGAGAAGCCTGTTCAGTTCTTCGGATGGGAGCTTCTCGACTCTGTAGACAAGGTCAAGGAAGCTTTCAACCTCTAGCAGATGAGCAAAAAGCGCAAACCTATAATCCCGGTCATTGCTGATCTTCCTGATCCCGAGATTATCGATGTACAATCGCTTCTGGAGTCCTATAACTCCGGAAGCATTGATATTATTTGCGTTTTAGGACCAACTGCTTCTGGAAAAACCAGATATGCCGTTGCACTTGCAAGAGAAATTAACGAGCTTTGCGAAAAGCCGGTTGCCGAAATCATCTCAGCAGATTCCCGTCAGGTGTACAGAGGAATGGATATCGGAACAGGCAAGGACCTTTGTGAATACGGAGAGATTCCGTACCACATGATTGATATTGAAGAGGCCGGAACAAGATACACCCTTTTTGAATATCAGAGGGATTTTGAGAAAGCATATGCTGATATAAAGCGTAGAGGATGTATACCTATCCTCTGTGGTGGAACAGGTCTTTATATTCAGGCGGCTATTGAAGGATATTCCCTTCCCCAGCTTCCTCCTGACTATGATAAAAGAGATGAGCTTGAAAGCAAAAGTTTTGAGGACTTGGCAAAGATGCTGACCGATCTTCGTCCCGAATCAGATCCTTACTCATTTGATTCAAAGCGAAGACTCGTCAGAGCCATTGAGATTGCAGAGTACGAGAACGAGCATACAATCATAAAGTCCGACTACAAGCCAAAGAACGCATTCTACATTGGAACTCTTGTTTCAAGAGAAGTAAGAACAGCAAAGATTGACCGTAGACTTGACGAACGTATCAAGGAAGGAATGGTTGATGAAGTGAAGTCGCTTCTTGACAAGGGTGTGGATTCAGAAATACTGATGTCATATGGACTGGAATACAAGTTCGTTACCCAGCATATTCTAGGCATTCTGGATCTGGAGACAATGAGAACGCTGCTTGCCAATGCGATTCATCAGTTCGCCAAGCGCCAGATGACCTGGTTCCGTGGAATGGAGAAAAAAGGTATTACTATCCACTGGACTGAAGTTTAAAATTTGAGATTATGCCAAAGGCAAAAAGCAAGATACAGATTAATAATAGAAGGGCCTCTTTTGACTACGAGTTTCTGGAGACCTTCACTGCCGGTATTGTACTAAGCGGAACTGAAATCAAGTCAGTTCGTGCCGGCAAAGCGTCATTGTCTGATGCATTCTGCTACTTCAGTGGCGGAGAGCTGTACGTCAGAGGAATGAACATCGCTCAGTACTTCTGGGGATCATGGGGTCAGCACGAGCCTGCCAGAGACAGAAAACTTCTTCTGACAAAGAAAGAGCTCAAGGGCCTTGCCAATGATGTCAAGCAGAAGGGTATAACAATCGTTGCCGTCCGAATGTTCATTGCCGAGAACGGATACGCAAAACTTCTTATTGCTCTTGCAAAGGGTAAGAAAGAGTACGACAAGCGTCAGACTATTAAAGAGAAAGATATTAGAAGAGAAATGGAGCGTGATTATTAATCCGCTCCATTTTCTTCTTTATTATTCCTCAGGGGTTCCTCCTCTATGATGCCCGAATGATCTCCTAGGACCTTCAACCTCTCTCCAATACTTTGCATCGAACTCAGGATAGATGTAGTCACCATCCTTATCAATCACAAAGCTCAGATAAGTGATCTTGTATCCCTGAGACAAGAACATGTTCTCATAGAAAGTTCTTACGCCAAAGAGGGCATCAATTGCATCTTTTCCACAAACAGATGCCATCTCACTCTCATAGAGAGACTGTCTGTCTGTTCCATAAAGATCCTCTGTGCATGCCAGAATCCTCAGACCGTTCTGCTCTGCGATTGCCTTACTGTACTGGTGAAGGAACATGCTGTCTGTCTTAAGGTGAATGATACCACCCTTTTTGAGGATATTTCTGTAACGCTTCAAAAACAGCGGACTTGTGAGTCTGCAGTTCTCGCTTTTCATCTGCGGATCCGAGAAGGTAAGCCAGATCTCTGACACCTCACTTGGTGCAAAGAATGCTTCAATGAACTCTACTCTTGTTCTTAGGAAAGCTACATTTGGCATTGCTGTCTCTGTTGCCTCCTTAGCTCCCTTCCAAAGTCTGGCTCCCTTGATATCAACTCCTACATAGTTGAAGTCAGGGTTTCTTCTAGCCAGGTCAATTGTATACTCGCCTTTTCCGCAGCCAAGCTCAACAACAAGCGGGTTTGCTGCTGCGAACATCTCAGATGCCCACTGGCCCTTGATTGGATGATCTTTGAGTACAAGCCCAGAATTATCCTCTGTCTTGTCCATTACAGATGCAGCATCCGGCTGAAGGAGGCATTTGAAGGTTTCGTTTTCCTTGAACTTTTTAAGTTTTCCGTGTCCCATAAAAGGATATATAATTAGTGAGTATTTCTTTTTACAACAAGGCCTAGACCACGCAGACCCAGATCAGAGAGGACTTCATTTGCTGACACTTTAAGCTGCCACATTCCAAATTCCTCCGGAACCACATCCTCCATAAATGGGATGACTATCTGCTTTGAGAAATAAGTCGGACTAGTGGCGGCAGTCATGTCCATATAAACTGTAAGAGCACGCATTGTTCCACTTGGAGAAGTCCAGACTAGATACATAGGATAGTCCTGCAACTCTGTCTCCTTGTTTCTGGGATGATCCACCCTTGCATAGAATGACATGTCGTATGTGCATAACGAATCTGCCATGTCAACGTCAAAGATATAGCCACCCATCTCAGCGGCCTTTGACGAAAGGACAAAACTCTCATCGCTCTGAGGCCTTCTACATGATGCCATGCATATGACGGCAAGACAAACTAGCAGGATGTTCCGACAAAAAGATTGCATCATCTCTTCCCTTTCTTACTGCTGCTTGCCCTCGCCATGTCCCTGAGGACGAGGTCCCTTGTTCTTGTTACCATGTCCGTGATGGTGGTGCTTCTGTCCATGAGGCTGACCATCATTGCGCTTTCCCTGAGCACCTTCCTGAGGCTTCTCTCCGTGAGGTTTCTCACTCTGAGGCTTATTGTTCTGAGGTTTCTCAGGCTTTGGCTGCTGTGGCTCTGCCTTCTGCTTCTGCTCTACTGGTGCTGTCTCAGCCTTAGGGCCATTGCCACCCTTTTTCTTGTTCTTCTTCTTTTTCTTAGAGACGTTATCAAATCTTGAGATGCTGTCATCTCCGACTGCTGTCACGAACTCTGGTGCGCTTGGTTCTGGTTCCACCTTCAATGAATCAGGCTTGATGCCATTGCGGTTCATCTTGATTACCTCACGAACTTCGTATGCATCGAGCGGATAGATATTGGTAAGAGATCCCTTCTCATAAGAGAAGTACATTGTCTCCTTGAGAATATCTGTCTTTACAAGATATGCAAGACCATCTTCGAACTCAAGAGGTTCAACAACCTTAGGAAGTCTTGACTGAGCATCAAGGTAAGTTGCAACCTCATAGTTCAGACAGCACTTGAGCTTTCCGCACTGACCGGCAAGCTTCTGAGGGTTGAGAGACAAGTCCTGACAGCGAGCAGCCGAAGTTGAGATTGACTGGAACTTGGAAATGTAGTTGGCGCAGCAGAGTTCTCTTCCGCAAACTCCAAGACCACCAATAAGACCAGCCTCCTGTCTTGCTCCGATCTGCTTCATCTCGATTCTGATACGGAACTCCTCAGCAAACACCTTGATAAGCTGACGGAAGTCAACTCGACCATCAGCGATATAGTAGAAGATAGCCTTTGTTCCATCACCCTGGAACTCGACATCTCCGATCTTCATTTCAAGACCCATCTCAGCGGCGATTCGTCTTGCCTGAATCATGGTATCCTGCTCTCTTGCGATAGCCTCATGCCACTTTTCAATATCAAAGTTCTTCGCCTTACGGTAGATCTTCTTAAACTGTGTATTCTCAGAATCTATTCCCTTTGCAATCATCTGACGGCCGACAATAGGACCCTCAAGGGTCACGATACCAAGGTCATGACCTGTAGCTGCCTCAACAATGACAAGGTCACCTGTTTTGATATTCTGACCAGATGCATTGATATAGATACCCTTTCTGGTATTTTTGAAACGCACCTCAAAGAGATCCTTGAACTGCTCCTGACGAACACCTGCAAGCCAGTTATAGTCCTTGAGCTTACAGCATCCACTTCTATAGTTGACGTTCAACTCGCCGGTTTCTCCGTCTCTAGTGACAGTACATCCTCGGCTGCAGTCAAACTGAATATTCTCGTTATCTGTGTATTCCATAAAATGGTTCAGTATCTATATGATATATAATAAATGGGTGACAAGGTCACAAAATACCATTTTCTGACTGACATTCCTGTCAATCAGCATCATAGCCTTGTCAAATAGAGCTGCCGCATTGCGTGGGAAGCTCTTCTTGCATTTCTGTGCAAGGTCTGTATAGTAAGCCTTTTCTTCTGCAGTTACTCCTGCCAAATCGGGGAGATTCTGCTGCAACATGAAAATCTTTCTAAGACAATCACCTGCAAATTTACAAAAAGCTTTCTGTTTTTCTCTTGAATCCAAATCTGCCATTGCCTCTCCGACTGTCAGGGCATCATAGAGATTCTTTGACACAAGAGCATCCATAAGCTGGCGGAAGATATCTTCCTCAACAGTTATGTCTTCTGAATCCTCCAAGTACTTGAGGGCCTTTCCGACACTACCTCCGGAAACAGCTGCCGCATTAATTGCAGACTCCTGGTCAATCTCAAATTCATTGACTAGAGTTGCCACCACATCATCCTTTGACAGAGGGAGGATTCTGATACCCTGGCATCTTGATGAAATGGTCTGAAGAACCTTTTCAGGAGCATGAGTTACCATAAGGAAGAGTGTCTTCTCTGGTGGTTCCTCGATAGACTTTAGAAGTCTGTTCGCAGCTTCCTGGTTCATCTTTTCAGGAAGATATACAACAACTGCCCTGTATCCACCCTGAACCGAAGTAAGAGACAACTGGTTTATGATTGCCTTTGCTTCCGCAACTGCAATTGTTCCGGACTTGCTTTCAATGCCAAGGGCAGAGCCTAACTCATTCTCCAGAAAGTATGGATTTTTGATAAGGAGCTCCCTGTACCACTTGATATACATGTCACAGGTAAGATCCTTGACAGCACCTGATACCTTTGATCCTGTTGTGATAGGAAATGTGAAATGAATATCAGGATGAATCAGTTTTTCGACCTTGTTACATGAAGGGCACTCTCCACAGGAATCAGTTCCCGATGGCTGATGGCAAAGTATCTTCTGAAGAAAAGCAAGAATCATAGCCAAGGCTCCACAACCATCGTTCTCATAGAACATGATTGCATGAGGAATTCTGCCAGATGCTGCCATCTCGCAAAGGGCGTTCTTCACATCCTGATTACCTTGTATCTTGCTGAACTGCATCCCTCCGAAGTAATTATCTGTCTATACTATTTCTGTCTTATACCAACATATTGAGCCATTGCCTTGAGACATTCCTTATCTGGAGAATCAGGGAACACTCTAAGAGCAATGATAGCTTTGCTGATGTATTCGTCGAGCTTCTTTTCTGCGTACTCAACTCCACCGTTCGCCTTTACAAAGTCTCTGACGATAGAGACGTTCTCTGGATGTTCAGCCATGCCGGAAACCATCTTTCTAATCTCCGCCTGCTTGTCCTTGTCGACATTACCAAGGGCTCCCAAAAGTGGAAGGGTTATCTTCTGCTCCAGAAGATCAATTCCAACAGGCTTTCCAATCTCTTCACTGTCAGAGTAATCAAAGATATCATCCTTGATCTGGAAAGCGATTCCCAGCGCTGTTGCGAATGCTTTAGCGGCATTCTGCTGTTCTGCACTTGCTCCCACAGAAATAGCAGCAGACTCTGCTGCTGTCACAAACAATGACGCTGTCTTGTTGTAGATGATACGGATATAATCGTTCTCGTCTGTATCTCCCCTTTCAGCCTTCTGAAGCTGGAGCATTTCTCCTTCAGCGAGATCACTGAGAGTTCTAGCAAATATCTTTATAACATCAGTGCTATGAAGCTTTGATGAAAGGACATTGTCCATTGCCTTAACTAGCCAGAAGTCTCCGATAAGAACTGATGCCGGACCTCCCAGAATCGACATGACAGTAGGACGGCCACGTCTAACTGTACTCTTATCTGCAACATCGTCATGAAGAAGAGTCGCATTATGAAGAAGTTCCGTTGCAGCAGCAAAACCAATAGTATCTACTGTAACATGTCCACCTGAACAAATCCTTCCCATAAGAAGAGTAAGAATAGGACGAAGCTGCTTACCCGAATGAGACAATATTGAATCATTCGTGTAGTTCAGAAGATCTATATCACTCCTAAGTGATTCTCTGATTAGCTTCTCAACTTTTACAAGGTCTTCTCCTAAATACTCTCTTAGCTGTTTTATATCCATCGTCAAATCTTCTATTTAGCAGGAAAGCTCTTTTACGAGTTCCTCTATAGTACCTGGGAATGTGATCAAAGCTCTGGACTTCTCATCAAGCATTTCTGTTCTGACATAGTGGTCCAGAAGATCTTTAAGAGGCTCGTAGAAACCGTCCATATTATATGCAATCACCTTTCCTGAGTACTGGTCCAGTTTTGCTAGAGTCAGAGTCTCCATAAGCTCATCAAGAGTTCCGACTCCACCGGGAAGTGCAAGGCATGCAGTAGCACCTTGACGCATCTTCTCCTTTCTCTCAGACATTGTGTCTGTCCAGATTGTCTCGGTCATTTCAGGATAGACAAGAGGTTCCATAAAACGAGGGACTACACCTACATGCCTGCCTCCTACTTTCACGACTTCCTCTGCAATGACACCCATTGTTCCCTTGACTGTTCCTCCAGAAACTATAGTATAGCCAAGTGAACAAGCCGCATCAACAATCTGCCTTGCCGCATCATTGTACTTAGGGTCAATGGTGTAGCTTGCAGAGCAATAAATCAATAATCTCTTGTCAGACATATTCTACTAAAAGAAAAATCCGAGTGAAACTGAAATACCGTTAAAATTCTTACCGCCCTTGAATGCCTCGCTTACTGTATTGGCAACAGCTCCTACATCAATCTTTCCCTCATTGTCACAAAGTGATCCGAAGTTCCAGAAGTACTTGGCCGCAACCTGGAAGCGCCATACCTCGATTCCTCCTCCAAGTCCGATACCATACTCAAGTCTTGACATGTTTGCTGCCTTCCAATCATTTTTGACTGTCTCAATGTTAAGAGGGCCTGCAGCTTTAAAGTTCACTCCAAAACCAACAAATGGTTCTGCGAGAACATATGGTCTGAAGGCCATAAGGTCCGGTCCCCACTGTATCTGCAGCGGAATCTCCACATAACCTACACTGGCATCCAGAACTCTAAGGTTCTCAGAGATAGTCTGAGATCCTATCATGTCAAGGGTTGTTCCCTTCACCTGATAAGACACGGATGGCTGAATAGCAAGGCCAAGGCCAAGGTTAAACTTATATGCAACACCTAAATGGTACTGAGATACCGAGCTAGGTGTGAAGTTCTTGACATTCGAGCTTGATGATGTAAATCCACCAAACACTCCTACGCCCTCAATCTGTGCAGATGCCTTGTCTGCAAAAAAGAGCATAGAAACGGCTGCAATAACGGTTAGAACAAGCTTTTTCATAATTCAAGTGAAGGTTATTAGATAAGAGCATCAAGTTTAGCTGTGATTTCAGCCTTTGATACAGCTCCTACAAGTCTGTCCTTTACTTCACCACCCTTGAAGAAGAGAAGTGTAGGGATATTTCTGATGCGGAACTGAGGACCGATCTCGTCAGCCTCGTCAACGTTGCACTTTGCAACGATAGCCTTTCCTTCGTACTCATTTGCTACCTCCTCAACTGTTGGAGCAATAGCACGACAAGGACCACACCATGTTGCCCAGAAGTCTACCATAACTGGCTTATCGGATGCGATAATCTCCGCAAAATTCTCGTTTGTTACATTAATTTCCATAATTGTTCGCTTTTTAGTGTTAAATGGAAAAATTCCAATCACAAATATAACAATTTGTAATTGGAATTTCTCAAACCTGTATTTGGTTTAATTACATGCTTTTCTCAACGTTCCATGAGAATGCTCTAAGGCCAAGGTCCTGATATTTCTCGTCCTTTCTCTTAAGAGCAGACATGATACCTTCAACCTTGTCATCATCAACCATTGTAAGAACAGCATTGTTCATGGTTGGCCAAGCATGGTCTCCGTAATGAGGCTCTCCTGTCTCTGATCCCCTTCCGGCGATCTCGTTCCACTGAGTGAAACCTCTCTGTCCATGCTTTTCAAGAAGCTCTACAATTTCCTCATTGTAGGCCTGGTTATATGCGATGAATATTGCTTTCATACTTCTCAAATATTATTCTGCACTTTCAGCGGCAGCCTTAGCAGCCTTCTTCTTTGCACGGTTTCTCTCCTGTCTTGTTGCGAATACGCAGTATACTGTAGGGATAAGGACAAGTGTTACGAGTGTTGAGATTGAAAGACCCCAGCACACTGTCATACCGAGAGTTCTCCACATCTCTGCACCTTCACCTGTTCCGAGAGCCATAGGAAGCATACCGAGTACTGTTGTAAGAGTTGTCATGAGAATAGGACGAAGACGGCTCTTAGATGCTGTAACTGTAGCATCGAGAACTGACATTCCTCTTTCTCTCATGAGGATTGTGTAGTCAATGAGCACAATACCGTTCTTTACTACGATACCAAGGAGAATGATAATACCAATCATCGCCATCATACCGAGTGGTGTTCCTGTAACCGCAAGTCCGAGTACTACACCCACAAGAGCGAATGGCACTGAGAACATGATCACAAATGGACTCATGAATGACTCGAACTGAGATGCCATTACCATGTATACGAGGATAATGATAAGGATCATGAGCATAACGAGATTCTTCATCATCTTCTGCTGCTCCTCGAAGTCACCACCGATCTCTGCCTGAATGTTATTAGGGAGCTGAGCGTTGTCGATAACAGCCTGAGCTGCCTTAACACCGACACTTAGAGGAACCTTATCTGCCATAATACCAGAAATTGAGATATATCTCTCACGGTTCTTTCTCTGGATTGTAGGAGGAACCATTGTCTCAACAACCTCACCGAGATCCTTCATTCTGACAGCACCACCCATTGGTGAGTAAACCACGATGTTTTCGATATCTTCCTCACTAGATCTGTACTGAGGAGCATAACGAACACGGATGCTGTACTCTTCTCCATCCTCTCTATATCGTGAAGCGATCTGTCCGCTCATCGCAGCGCTGAATGCAGCAGCAGCTGTTGTAGAGTTAAGACCATTGAGAGCAAGCTTTGTTCTATCGAAGTCAATCTGGTACTCAGGTGTATAGTCATCACGGCTAAGGGTAACCTCAACGAAGCTAGGATCCTTACGCATTTCTGCCTGGATTATTCTAGCAAGGGAGTCAGTCTCTGCGAAGTCGTAGCCATAAAGCTCGACATTAACTGTAGAGGCACCACCCATACCGCCCATACCTTCGGTAATTCTAACCTTCTTAACTTCAGGATACTCTGCAAGGTCAGCACGAAGAACCTCTGCAATCTCACTTGTGCTTCTGAATGGGATACCAAGTTCCTTGCATCTAGCTCTACGCCAGTTGAGACCTCCTACATTGACGTTCATTGATACGATGTAAGTACCGTTGGTCTGCATACTTGCGTAAGTGTTGTCAGAAGAAGCCTGACCGTAGTTCATAGAGCTGATCTTAAGTTCTGGAACGTCCTGCTTAACTCTAGCGTAGAAGTTATGAGCGAACTCTGCTGTTGTGCTCTGAGCTGTTCCCACAGGAAGCTGGATACTTACTGTAAGACGGCCCTGGTCCTGATGAGGGAAGTACTCTGTCTCAAGACCTGCACCGAAGACACCAATGATAATGGCGCCGATTGCAAATGCTCCCAGGATTGTACTCTTTCTATGAGTTGTAGCCCAAGCAATAAGCTTTCCATAGCCTCTAGAGATCCAGTCAAGGAATCTGTTGATAGGACCAAAGATTGCATTGTGAAGCTTACCTGTCTTAGGACCTGCCTTGAGCATCTTTGAACAGAGCATAGGAACAAGTGTAAGAGCCGCTGTTGTAGAGATGATCATGATGATACTTACAATCCAACCAAGCTGCTTGAACATAAGTCCAGCCATACCTGATACCATAGTAAGAGGAAGGAATACGCAAAGCATTGTAAGAGTTGAAGCGATTACTGAAATACCTACTTCAGCTGTTCCATGAACTGCAGCCTCTTTTGCCTTCTCACCTCTTTCAAGGTGTGTTGATACGTTCTCAATTACTACAATCGCATCATCCACGACCATACCGATCGCTATGGAGAGTGCGGACATTGAAATGATATTAAGAGTATTACCTGTAGCAAAGAGGTAAACAAGTGAACCAAGGAGCGCGATAGGAATAGAGATTACAATGATGAATGTAGCTCTCCATCTACCGAGGAAGATGAATACAACGAACGCAACAACAAGGAGAGTGATCATAATGGTCTCCTTAAGAGAGTTCACTGTATTGATGATATTATCAGATGAGTCAATGACAGTTGTGATGTTGATATCTGAAGGAAGGTCATCCATGACCTCAGCAAGCTTAGCCTTGACACCCTTGATAACGTTAACGTCATTTGATCCTGACTGCTTTGTAATAGCGATTGTTGCAGAGCGGACTCCATTTGTGTAAGCCTCCTGTGAACGCTCTTCCTCACCATCCTCAACAGTTGCAACGTCCTTAAGATAAACAGCCTTGCGACCAGAGTATCCAACTACGATATCAAGAAGCTCGCTAGGATCACTGAACTCCTTCTCAACACGAAGAGAGTATGTGCTTGATCCTACATCAATGTTTCCTGAAGGAACGTTTCTATTCTCAAGACCGATAACCTGAGCAATACCAGCAATGGAAAGACCATATGACTGAAGCTTGTTAGGGTCACAGTATACTTTGATTTCACGGGTAGGAGCACCGTTAACGGTAACTGAACCTACACCTGATACTCGAGCAAGAGGTGTTGCCACTCTATCATCGAGAATCTTGTCAAGTCCAGAAAGCGACTCATCAGCTGTTGCTGAAAGAATCAGAATAGGCATATCGTCTGCACTGAACTTGAAAAGCATTGGAGAAGATGCGTCATCTGGAAGGGACATGCTGACAAGGTCGAGCTTGTCTCGAACGTCATTCATATGACCGTCAATATCTCCACCGTATTCAAACTCGAGAGTAATCAGAGAGAGGTTCTCCTTTGACTGAGAAGTGATATCCTTAAGACCACTTACACCATTGAGGGTGTTCTCAAGGACCTTTGTGACATTGGTCTCAATGTCGGCTGCACTAGCTCCAGGATATGTCGACATAACCATGACGACATTCGCATCAAAAGATGGGAACAGCGCAATTGAGGTGTTCATTAGGGAGAATATACCGAAGATAGCGAAGGCAATGAATACGAGTGCCGTCGTTACCGGGTTATTCACCGATGATCTATAAATACTCATTTGTTAATTCTCCTTCTTTAATTATCCTATGATCTCAATCTTTGAACCAGACTTGACGTTTGCGTTACCCTTTGTAACTACTACATCTCCCTCTTCAAGACCTTCAAGAATCTCATAGTTAGAACCGAAGTGACGACCGAGCTTGACAACCTTAAGAGATACAGTGTTGTCACCGTTAACTACATAAACTGTCTTCTGGCCTGAACCCTGCATCTTTACGATTGCGATATCAGGAACTACGATACTGTGGTTGTTTGCATAGTTGATCTCAACCTTTGTGTACATACCTGGGCGAAGAACTCTATCAGAGTTAGGTACAACGATCTCAACATTGACTGTGTGTGTACCAGCCTCCATTGTAGGATAAATCTTGTTGATCTTACCTGAGAATGATCTTCCAGGAAGAGCATCTGCAGAGATCATAACTGAATCACCCTTCTTAATCTTTGTATAGTCTGACTCAGAGATACCTACGATAAGCTTCACTGGAGTGATCTCCTGAACAGTGTAAAGAGGTCTTCCCATTGTGTACATATCACCCTTGTCGTAGTTACGTGCTGTAACAACGCCATTGATAGGTGAACGGAGAACTGTGTTCTCGAGAAGGTTCTGGTATGTTGCCTGTCTTACGTTGTAAGCAAGTTCCATTGACTCGAGGTCTGCCTTTGCAAGAGCACCCTGCTCATAAAGCTTTCTGAGACGGCTGAGCTCTGTAGAGTCATTTACCATCTGAAGCTTTGCCTGCTGAAGCTGAAGCTTGTCCATCTCAGCAAGAACCTGTCCAGCTCTTACGAAATCACCGATCTCAACGTTGATCTTCTGAATACGTGAGCCTGTCTGAGGTGCAATATTATTTGTAGCGTTAGCCTCTACTGTTGCTGTGTAGATCTCGTCCTGAGGTACATCCTGGAAAGTTGCTGTTGCAACATTTACCTTAACTGCTGCATTTGGGTCTGCTGCCATAGGAGCGTCAGCCTTAGGTGCGCTACTATTTCCGCAGCTAACTGCAACTACAGCCATACCTGCCAAAAGAATTGTTCTTAATGTCTTTTTCATATATCGTTTCTTTTTTATTCTGAAATTTTTGCATCGAGGTCTACATTGCCCTCGCTATCGATGAAGTCATAACCGAGGGTCTTCTCAAGGTTAGACTTTGCTACAATGAAGTTATAGATTGCCTGGCTCTCACCGAGCTTTGCCTGTGTAAGAGCAAGCTGTGCTGCGTTAAGGTCAGTAAGAGTGCTCTTTCCGAGCTCATATGAACTCTCTGAAATGTCATATGCCTTCTGTGCAAGAGCAACTGCTTCCTGTGCTGATGCATAGCTCTTCATGTCAGTCTCCATTGAGTTAAGGTACTGACGGATAGCGATCTTGAGCTGACGCTCTGTGCTCTTTCTCTGAAGATCAAGCTCTGCTGCCTGAACCTTTGTCTGACGAACCTGGTTGAGTCTCTTTCCAGCTGAGAAGATTGGAATCTGGAGGCTGAGACCAACATATGAGTATGGTGTCCACTTGAACTCACTGAAGTTGAAGTCATTTGTGGATGCATTCATATTATATGCGAATGTAGCTGCAAGAGATGGAAGGTATGCATACTTCTGAGTTCTCACTGCCATAGCTAGCTCTTCTGCCTGAAGAGAGAGCTGACGCATTGTAGTATTATAGTCCAGTGATACGTTATCATTGCCATATACATCAGCCATCATGCTATGTGTGTAGTCCTCAAGCTTACC